>SFGS01000077.1 GCA_004557565.1 Bacteroidales bacterium
GCAGGCATTTCGAAAAGATTCCATTTCGCTTCGCTCCATTACATCTTTTCTGCATACCTGCCTACACACATCAAATTCCTAACGGAATTTCATCGCATCGTTTTCGGGACAACATGTATATCATTTCCAAAAAAATTTGGACTAATGTGTGGCCGAAAAAGAGCGAACACGGATAGCACATATTTTCACGAATAATTCATTGGGGATTTGCGTGTGTGGTGGGGGTTATATCATGCACCACATGGTGACGAGGAAGGGGACGGTGAAATCTACCACGAAGCCGTGGTAGATGCTGAGGGCGGTGTAGCGGTCGCCTATGGTGTGGGTGATGATGGGGAGGGTGGTGTCCATCGATGTGGCACCGCCTGCGGTGATGGGGGCGAGCGGTCCGAACACTTTCGCCAGCAGTGGGGCGAGTAGCAGGGTGATCATCTCGCGTATGATGTTGGCGAGTAGGGCGATGGTGCCGAGTTCCACTCCGCGAAATTCGGTGATGAAGATGCTCGACAGCGAGTAGTAGGCGAAGCCGCTGTTAATCGCCATGGTGTCGGCAAAGCCTCGGTGCAGCATCAGCCATGCCACCACGGCACCCAGCCACGAGCCTAAAATGGTGACCAGAGGGAGCAGGGCGTAGCGTGGGTTGATGGATCGCAGGTCGCGCTTTGTGTCGGGGTTCATGCCTATGCCCAATCCCACGCAGAAAAGCAGACCGCAGAGTGCCACAAAACTCACATCGCTATCTCGCAGCAGCGCTGGCGCCAAGTCGGCATGGCCCACCACGATGCCAAGGATAAAGAATCCTACGATAATCAAACTTCCTTTCATCGCTTTCCTCCCGCTATTTTCCACAATGCCCAAGCCAGCACGCAGCAGCCCAGTGTGCCAGCCACCGACAGCAGCAGTGCCTCAACGCCGAGCGTAGGCAACGCCTTGATGATTTGTTCGTTGCCACCCACTTCCACGCCAAGCAGAAAAAGCAACAGCCATATCAAAACTGTAATCACTTTGTCTTTCGCAGTCTGCACCTTGGCGCAGGATCGCGAACGCTTTTTCCGCAGCAAGTATCCGCTACAGATGCCTAACAATATGAATAGAATGACGCTAAACATTCGACCGAGTTTTCAAATCACACAATTACTATAAAATTGCCCGAAAAGCCGTTATTCCACCCAAAATATGTAGGTGAGGCTGACAAGGCTGATGCTTATCCACAGCAGCACGCCCTGAATGAGTGGACGAATGCCCACGGAGCGCAGTGTGGCGCGTGTGAGCGATGCACCGATAAAGAATAGTGAAAGGGTGATGAGGTGCTTGGCGAGCTTGTTGACGGCACTGCTGAACGCCGAGCCCATAGCCGCAGCACCGTCGCCGATGAGGGCGGCATTGCTCAAAACGTAGGTGTTGAAGATGATGGCAACGATAAACCAGATAATGAATCGTGGCACGCAACTGTACCAGGGTTTTGCCTCGCCACCAGCCGACGCAAGCGAACTGCGGAAGAAGAACGGAGTGACCAGTGCCAACACCACAATCCACAGCGCGCGAGTCAGTTTGATGGTTGTCGCCACCTCCAGCGCGCTCACACCTTGTGCGGCAACGAGTTGTGGGTGCATCTGGTCGTAAGCCGCACCGGCTCCCACCACCGACGAGGTGTCGTGAATGGCAATTGCCGCCCACATGGCAAATTGTTTCATGGTCATGCCCAAAGCGTCGCCAATCGAAGGGAACAGGAACAGCGCAATGCCGTTGAGCACAAACACCACGCCCAGCGCCACCGACATGCTCTCAGGTTTCGCCTTGATAACTGGCCCCACAGCGGCTATTGCCGAGCCACCGCATATTGCCGTGCCCGAACTCAGCAGATAGCTGGTCTGCGAATCCACTTTCAGCAGTTTTCTGCCGAAAAACCAGCCCAATGCAAGCGTGCCAAACACGCTCACCACCGTGAACAGCATACCCTCGCTGCCCGAAGCAAGCGCCTTGTTCACGTTCATACCGAATCCCAAGCCGATTACTGAATATTGGAGCAGTTTCTTCGACATCGTTTTGTTGAACGCAGGGAAAGCCTCGCCCACAATCAGCGCGAATGCGAAGCCCAAAGCCAACGCCACAGGCGACGACACCCAATGTGCCATCCACGCCAACTGTCCCAACTCCAATCCAAACACTTCCTCGGCGAATCCCAAAAGTAGCGACACGCCAATCACTGCCACAACAGCAATGTAGCACACTTCATTTCTCTTCATATCAAAAATATTTCTTCAAAAATCATTTCCCTCCAAAATGTCATTCCACATTCCGGTCCGAGCCTCGCCCTGTTATTCTCAACATTTTTGCGACGGCTCTATAATATATATGGTGACAAAGGTACTAAAAAATGATGATATGCGAGCTTTCACTACCGCCGAAACAAAAAAATGCAATTTTATTTGATTTTTTTTTGTTATGTGTGCAGATAGGTTGCACATGTGGTGATTACCTTTGCGGCGAAGTTAAAACCCAGTTGAGGATGTGTCAACGCATTGGAAACATGCCAAAGGCATGTCCATACGCTATGGCGATGTCGGTTTTGAGATATTGGATTATGAATTTTAAACTACTAAAAAGGATTATGACAGTTAAGGAAAAGATTATTGGCACATTGCGTGCCACTGGCCGTGAGAACATTGAACAGGTGATCGACTACATGGAAAACAACGGCTTTTTTACGAAGAGTTGCCACCGTCACCATCATTACAGAGGTGGACTGGCAGACCATGCGTGGCAAACCTATCAGATTGCCCTGCAAAACAACCCCAATGGCATTGACGAGCAGAGCATCGCCATTTGCGCTTTGCTGCACGACTTTTGCAACTGTGGCGGAATGACTGACCAAGTAGGGCATGGCCGCCGCTCGGCTGGAATGTTGAAGGAATTGGGATTGCATTTGTCGCATGACGAATTTTTGGCCGTGCGTTTTCACATGAGTCTGCACACCCATATTTCCCACCCTCTCTATAACGACGCGAGGCACTGTGCTCTGCGCACTCTCATCCTCACTTCCGACACCCGCTCTGCCCAAAAACGCACAGGCGCAGAGTTTCCTGCCATTGACCATTGACCGGTTTGGGTTAAAAAAAGATGGTACTGCTTAGGCGAAATTTATGAATTGTTTTGTATATTTGATAGTTTATTGTGTGATTAACTTGTAAATCAATATTTGTGATGAAAATTTTACATACGAGTGACTGGCATTTAGGGCATTTCCTGTATAACGAATCGCAGGAAGCGGCGCAGTTGGATATGCTGAACCAGATTGCGGAAATTGTGGCCGTGCAACAGCCCGACGCACTGGTGATTTCGGGCGACATTTACGACACCACCCAGCCTTCTGCCAGCGTGCAGCAGATGTTTGCCAATGCCATTGTGAACATACACGAGGCGTGCGAAGATATGATCATTGTGTGCATTGCCGGCAACCACGACAGCGGCAGCAAGCACATGATTTTCCACACCCCATGGCTTGCGCTGAATGTGCACATGGTGGGCACCATATCCAAAGACTGCAACCTCGACGACTATATTATCCCCGTTGCCGACAAGGGATATGTGGTGGCTGTGCCTTTCGCCGCCGACCGCTATATGCCCGAAGATGTGTTTAAGGTGATGGCGGAGAAGGTGGCTGAGCGCAACGAGAAGGGGTTGCCTGTGGTGCTTGCCGCGCACTTGGCAGTGGCAAACTCCGACTGGCGGGGACACGATTTCTCGACCGACACCAATATCGGCGGACTGAACTGCCAGGAATTGAGTGTGTTTGCCGACGGCTACGACTATGTGGCACTGGGGCACATACACAAGCAGCAGTGCCTGGATAAGGAAAAGCGCGTTTGGTATGCTGGTACACCGATAGCGGTGAGTTTCGACGAGTCGTACTCAGGCAATGAGCACGGCGTGCTGATGGTGGAGTGCGCGCATCGTGGTGCAGCGGTGAGCGTGGAGTCGATACCTGTGAAAAACATCAACCCATTGGTGAATTTGCCATTTGAGGGAGCCGCCGAATGGGAAGATGTGAAGAAAATGCTCGCTGACTACGACAGCGAAATCCCTTCGTTTGTGCGCCTGAATGTGGAGGTGGATGGCTATCTACCCGCAGGTGCCAACGACGAGGCGCAGCAGATTGTGGCTGACAAGAAATGCCGCCTTTGCCTCATTAACTCAAAGCGAAAGGTGCCGCGCGACCACGCCACCAGCGACCAGCCCACCCTTACAGCCACCGAACTGAAGCAAATCGACTTCATAGAAGTGGCAAAAATGTATATCGAGTCGGAGGGCGTGACATTCGACGACGAAATGCTCGAAATGCTCCAGGAAGTAAAGGAAATGTTGAACTTAAATCAGGAATAACCATGAAAATCAAACAACTGCATATCAGCAACATCGCTTCAATCATTGAAGCCACCATCGACTTCACTGCGCAACCACTTTGCGACAGCGACGTGTATCTCATCACTGGCGACACTGGCGCAGGCAAAACCACCATTCTCGATGCCATTTGTCTGGCATTGTTCAACAACACCCCACGCCTGGCAAAGGGCACCAAGGTGACCGTGAAGAATGGCGACGATGAACTCACGTTGAGGGACCCTCGCCGATTGATGCGTCGCAATACCGGCGAAGCATTGGTTGAACTGCTTTTCGAGGGCAACGACGGCACAGACTACAAGGCAGAATGGCAAGTGCAACGTGGCAAGAAAAAGAAAGTCGATAACAAAATCAACAGCATTAATCGCAGCATCACCAACCTTGCCACAGGCGAAAGCATACAGTCGGCAGGTGTCAAAGATGCTGAATTGCAGGCAAAGATAGCAGAAGTGATAGGGCTGGATTTCGACCAGTTCTGCCGCACCACGATGCTTGCCCAAAACGAGTTCACAAAATTCCTGTCGAGTGGCGAGACGGAAAGAGCCGACATTTTGGAGAAAATCACCCAAACCGCAGAGTTCTCGGTTGTGGGTAGCAAGGTGTATGAAATCCAAAGCGCAAAAAAAGAAGCGTGGGAAGCCGCCCAGAAAGCCGCAAGCGACACAGGCCTCACCGACGACGAAATAGCGGAAAAGAAGGAGCAAGTGGCTGCACTTGAAGAAAGCAGGAAGCAGCAGAGCGCCGAGCGCGACAACGCCCGCAAGAAAAGGGATTGGCTGGAAACCGAAAACAAGTTGGCGCAGAAAGAAGCGCAGACCAAACAGGAGTTTGACGCCGCCAGCGAAGTGCTTGAAAGCAATCAGTACAAGAGCGATTGCAGTTTTGTGAACGATTGGAACGCCTCCATTGGCGCCCGAAAGCACCTTGAGCAAGCCGTTGCCGCCGAGAAGCAAATCAAGCAGCAAGAGGGCGAACTCTCTAAACTGAAAGCGGAGTATGTGAAGGTGCAGAGCGGCTATCTGTATGCCCAAAACGAATGTAAGGAGTCCGGTGCCAAGTTGAAAGCCCTTGGCGAGGCTATTGCCGCCAATAGTGGCAAGGCTGCCGTGTTCGACAACGCCCAAACCATCGGTGCAAGTCTCTCCACCATTGCCGCTAAAAGCAAAAAGGTGGAAGAGCTGGTTGCCGCTGTCGAAAAAGAGCAGCAGTTGCTCACTGGCACTCTTGTGCCCCAATGCGAGAAAGCCAACGGGGAGTTTACCGAGCATGGAAAGGCTGTTCAAGTGCTTGCCGATGCCATCAAGACAAAAGATAGCGAACTCGACGCATTGAAACTCAAAGACTTGCGAAACGAGCGCGACACCGTGAAAGAACTGCTCACCAACATTGGCATCGCCATCGACAATATCGACGCTATCGACAAGGCCGCGGAAGCGAGAAATAAAGAAAAACAGCGCCTCGACGCACTGAAAAACGACATTGAGGCAAGAAAATTGCGCCTCGACAAAGAACTTGTGCCCTGCTACACCAAGGCTAAGGCAGCCACCGCTGCCTGCGAACAGGCGAGAGACCTTTTGCGTGACTCGGTCGATAGTTTCGCAAAGCAGATGAGAAGTCGCCTGACGGTGGGTTGCGAGTGCCCTGTGTGCCGTCAGAAGGTAGAGCAACTTCCGCTGGAAGATGCGGTGAACAAGATGTATCTCGATGCCGACCAGAGTTACAATGAGGCGAAAAGCAAATGCGAACTTGCCGAAAAGCAAATGCGCGAAGCCGAGTCGGAACTGAAATCGGAAACCAAAAGATACGATGCCGACAAGAAGAAATACGATGCCGACCACTCTGTGGCCGACGCTCAAAAAAAAGCTGCCGAATCGTGCAAGAAATGCGGTATTGACGCGCTTAACGCCGACACCAAACAAGCGTTGCAATCGCTCTGCGATGATCAGCAGAAGCACCTCACCACCAACATTAGCCCCAAAATCACTAATGGCGAGAAACTTGAGGAAGAACTGAAGGGGCTGCGCACCGAGCACGAAACTGCTACGAAAACCCTTGAGGAGATGCGTGTGGCAAGCGAAAAGGTGAAGCAAGCCGTGGACGGCAGCAAGGCGAAGATTGAAAACAACAATCGCGCCATCGCCGAACATAATGCTGATATCGTCGCTGCTATCGGTGAGGTGGAACCGCTGCTTGCCGACAGCGAGTGGAAGCACGACTGGAAGAACGAGCCGCTGCTGTTTAAGAAGGAACTGGAGCAAGCCGCCGCCGATTTTGCAAGCAAGAAAAGCCAACAAACCAGCCTTGATGCGCAAATCGAACAGGCACAGCGCGACAACGAGCGTACCGCCAACATCATCAAGCAAATCCAGGAAAAGCAAGCCGATTGGAGCAAAACCGAGCCTGTGGCTGCGTGCCAAATGGCGAATTTGTTTGAGAGCGCCAACAGTGTGTTGCAACGCGTGGGCGTGGTGGCTTCTGCCATTGCTTCAGCCCAGAGCGCCGCAACCGAAAATCGCAACAGTCTGAACCAGTTTTTAGAGCAGCACCCCGATCTCACGATTGTTCGCCTCGAATATCTTAACGCTGCTATATCGGTGAGCAAGTTGGCTGAAAAAATTGAGAATCAGCGCAAAGCCCCTACGCAAAAGGAAACTTTGTGGAAAGAGGCTATTGAAAGCCACAAAGCGCACCAAGCCGCCAAGCCCGAATTGGCTGAAGATGACACCATCGACAGCACCGCCAACGCCTGCCAAGTGGCAGAAAACGCCATCGGTGAACTCAACCAGCAGATTGGTGCCATCAACAAGGAGTTGAGCGCCGACGCAGAGAAGAAAAAGGCACTCACTGCACTGGTGGAAAAGGAGGCTGAGGCTCGCAAGGAATACGATAAATGGCTTCGCCTAAGCAAGTTGATTGGCGATAAAGATGGCAAGGTGTTCCGCACAATAGCGCAAAGCTACATTTTTGGCGGTTTGCTCAACTCTGCCAACACCTACTTGGAGAAGTTGGAGCCACGCTATAGTCTGAAGAGCGTGCCACGCACCCTCTACTCATCGCTGGAGGACGCTTATCAAGGATATGCTTCGCGCGACACCAGCTCGCTCAGCGGTGGCGAAAGTTTCCTCGTGTCGCTCGCTTTGGCTTTGGCGTTGAGCGATATTGGGCAAGGGCTGTCGGTCGATACCCTGTTTATCGACGAAGGTTTTGGTTCGCTGAGTGGCCAACCGCTCACCAACGCCATCAACACCCTGCGTTCGCTCCGCGGAAAGAATGGCCGCCACGTGGGCATCATCAGCCACATACAGGAAGTGCGCGACAACATACCCGTGCAAATCCAAGTGGTTAAATCCTCCGACAGTTCATCCAGCACCATCCAAGTCACCGAATAAGAGGCTCGGTCGGGAATGCGATTTCGTCATAACGTAGGGATGTGCCTTCGGTATGTTTTGTTGTCAATATAAAATATGTCAGCATTTTAGAAACATGCCAAAGGCACCTCCCCACGTTAATCACTTAGAAGCACACACTAAAAACCTATAAAATATGGAAATTACAACAAAGATTTTAAAAGAACGGTTTATTGAATACAACAAGCGTTACTTTGATGATAAACTACCGATGGTTGATTTTCGCCGACACCGTACAGGTAATCCTGTCGCTCGTCTGAATACTCCGAACAACGGAAACCTGTCAATATCCTTCAGCACCGTATATAACTGGAACGATAAACTGATTCGTGACACATTAATCCATGAGATGATACATCTATATTTGGTCGTCAACAAGAAAGAATGGATTTTTGACCACGGCATACCATTTCACCTATGCTGTCTGAAATTCCTATTGAAATACCGTATCGACGCCTTAGGCTGGTTCACAAAATACCCCCGGTTCTAAAATACGGTTCAGCGCATAAATACTGGAGGGCTGAAACAAGAACATAAAAAACAGCCTTTTAGCGATGCCAGTGCTTCGCTCCTATCGTTAGTGCTGTGGCATGTCTGATTTCAAGCAGATGCTTGAATCATCCACACCACATCACCAACGCCGCCCTCCCCAGCGAGGTCGGTGGCATCGCCAAAAGGATAAAAACCGCTCGCCTTCGGCGAAAAACCAAATTTCAGAAATCAGATTATCCGAAAGCGCAAATAAAAAGATACCCCAATCCCTTTTGCATTGGCAGATGCGATGGTTTATGTCTGCCACAATAGGCGAGCGCGTCATAGCGTAGGGACATGCCTTCGGCATGTTTCGCTGCAAACGGCAAATTATCAACGCATTGGAAACATGCCAAAGGCATGTTCCTACGCTATGGCGTTATCGTTTTTGGAAATTTGATGCGGCTTTTTACCAAGAAAATATTTTATCATCAGGGGTTTTTCGCCGTGAAACGGCGAGTGGTTTTTATCCTTGGGGCAAAGTGGATAGCCCTCGTAAGAGGGTGGCGGAGGATTGTGTGGTTGGCGGCATGGAAACTGTTTCCAATGACGCAAAGCGCACAGTCGCACCGCCAAATGCGAAGCATTCCACGTTGCTCCAAGGCTGTTTTTTATGTTTTTGTTTTTGGTCCCATTCAGGCTCAGCCTCTGGGGTGTTGTTTTGGTCGAAGCGGTGGGGGTTAGGCTTCGGATTCTACGATTTTGCAGATTTCTACGATGGTGTGCATTGCCTTTTCCATTGCCTGAACGGATACATATTCGTAGCGACCGTGCATGTTCATGCCGCCTGCGAAGATGTTGGGGCATGGCAGGCCTTTGAACGAGAGTTGTGCGCCGTCGGTGCCGCCGCGGATTGGTTGAACGATTGGGGTAACGTCGGCGTTTTTCATTGCCTTTTCTGCCACCTCGATAATGTGCATCACTGGTTCAATCTTTTCGCGCATGTTGTAGTATTGGTCTTTGATTTCGATTGACGCGCAGTTGGGGAACTCGGTGTTCACTTTGTGGCAAAGGTGTTCGAGTTCGCGCTTGCGGCTTTCAAAGCGTGCGCGGTCGTGGTCGCGAACGATGTAGGTGAGCACGGTTTTTTCCACTGTGCCCTCAAAGCCAATAAGGTGATAGAAGCCTTCGTAGCCTTCGGTATGCTCTGGGGTTTCCCAACGTGGAATCATCACCGCAAACTGGTTAGCCACTCGGATAGAGTTGAGCATCTTGTGCTTCGCCATGCCAGGGTGCACGTTCAAGCCGGTGAAAGTGATTTTTGCCGATGCGGCGTTGAAGTTTTCAAACTCAAGTTCGCCAGGATAGCCACCGTCCATGGTGTAAGCCCATTCGGCACCGAATTTTTCCACATCGAAGTGGTGTGCGCCCATACCGATTTCCTCGTCGGGGTTGAACGCGATGCGAATGTCGCCGTGCTTGATTTCGGGGTGTGCCTGGAAGTATTCAATGGCGCTGATAATTTCAGCGATGCCAGCCTTGTCGTCGGCACCGAGCAGAGTGTTGCCGTCGGTCACCACGAGGTCTTGACCCACGAAGTCGGCCATTTCGGGGAATTGCTCAGGGTCGAGCACGATGCCTTTTTCCTCGTTGAGCACCACCTTGCCGCCTTCATATTTCACCACACGGGGATTCACACCGTGGCCGCTCATGTCGGTGGCGGTGTCGAGGTGTGCGATAAAGCCGATGGTTGGCACCTTCTTGTCGGTGTTTGATGGGAGAGTTGCCATCAAGTAACCGTTTTCGTCGAGCGAGATGTCGCTGAGACCCATGCCTTCAAGTTCTTTTTTGAGTTCTTGTGCAAACACCATTTGCCCAGGTGTGGAGGGAGTGAGGTTAGTAAGTTCGTCACTTTGAGTATCGAACTTCACATACTGGAGAAATCTATCTACTAATTTCATGTTGTGGTTATATGTTTAAGCCACACCTAAATAGGCGTGGGCAGTTTATTTGCGTATTATGTGAGCAAAGGTAATAATAATTTTTGTAATTTTGTAATGTTAAACACGGCATTTGCATGATGGCAATTCGTAAAAAGCGCAAAACCTATGCTTCGCACCGCTGGCGGCTTCATCTGCTTTCGGGCATTTGGGGTGTGGCGGTGACGGTGGCGGTGGTTGTGCTGGTGGTCAGGTGCCAGCGTTCGGCATCGGTGGGCATCGCGATAGAAGAGCCGCTGCTGGCGCAAATCTGCGAGCTGCAGTTGCCCGACACCACGCCCGATGAGGTGGTGACGCTTGACGGTTTCACGGTGCACTTCAACGCCGCCCACCACATTCCAAACTATGTGGTTTACCGCCTGTTGCGAAGCCACATCGGAGGCAAGGCATCGTATAACGGCACTTTCACTTGTGCCGATTCGGTGAATGGGTGCGCCGAGCCGTCGGAGTATGCCAAAAGTGGCTACCAGCGTGGTCACATGGCTCCGGCTGCCGACATGAAGTGGAGCAAGCAAGCATTGGAGCAATCTTACACGATGCTCAACATTTGCCCACAGCGCAAGAACCTGAACACCGGCGCATGGCAGATGCTGGAGGAAAAGGTGAGGGAATGGGCAATGCGCGACAGTGTGCTTGTGGTCATCACCGGTCCGATTCTCGCCAAGCAGATGCCTACCATTGGCAAAACGAGCAAAATTGCCGTGCCTGGGCAGTTTTTCAAGGTGGTGTTTGCCCCTTATGCCCGTCCGTCGCGCGCCATCGCATTTGTGATGCCCAACGCCGATGCCGACAAACTCTGCTCGGAATATGCCGTGAGTGTGGACGAGGTGGAACGTCTCACGGGATTCGACTTTTTTAGCACACTCCCCGATGCCGAGCAGCTCAGACTTGAATCGGGTGTTGATGCCGACAGTTGGTTTCAGTTTTAAAAATATGATTTTCAACGCAATATGAAGAAATTATCATACTCCATTATTGCCCTGCTGCTGAGCGCAGGGATTGTGTGCTTTGCTGTTAAGTTCACCGCAGGGCAAACCGCCGATGCCGAAGTGCCGAAGGTGGAGAATGTGGAGAAGAAAAGCCCCGTTGGCAAACTTGTCAGCACCGACAAGAATCCGCTCCTGCTGGTGAAGTTGCCGCAAGGGGTGGCTAACCAGCGCATCAACCACATGGCTTATGTGTGCTATTTCAACAAGGAGCACCGCATCCCCAACTGCGTAATCTACGAACTGTCGGCCACCGAAGTGGCTCAATGCGATGCTCCCGGCGCAGAGCGACGCAAGAACTATAAGTTTCTTGCCGACCCGAAAAGCCCCGACAGCCCCGATTGGTATGAATACCGTGGCTCTGGCTACGACCGTGGACACATGGTGCCTGCCAACGATATGAAGTGGGACAAAACCGCCATGAAGGAATGCTTTTACATGACGAATATGTGTCCGCAACTCCATGCGCTGAACGATGGCTGCTGGCGACAACTCGAAATGGCTGTTCACCGTTGGGCGAAGCGCGACAAGCGGTTGATTGTGGCGGCAGGACCGGTGTTGAAAAATAAGATGAAGCGCATTGGCACTGACCAAAATATATCGGTGCCGGGAGCGTTCTTCAAGGTGATTTATGCGCCCAACCAAGGCCGCGCCATCGGCTTCATCTTCAATAATGAGAAAATCCGTGGTTCCTACACCAAGCATGTGGTGAGCGTTGACTATATCGAACGAATGACTGGACTCGACTTTTTCTCGGCAGTTGACGATAAATTAGAACGACAGATGGAGGCGAATGCCGACATTGAAATGTGGACCAGCACTAACAAAAAAACAAACGAATGACGACAATCAACAACGATACAATTGTGGCTATCAGCACACCCCACGGAATGGGTGGCATAGCAGTGGTGAGAGTGAGCGGCGACGACGCCATATCTATTGTGGCGAAGCGATGGAAGGGCGCGCCAATCAGTGAAATGAAAAGCCATACGGCGCACTTGGGGCGCCTGCTCGACACCAGTGGCGAACTGCTCGACGAGGTGGTGCTCACTCTGTTTCGCGGGCCGCACTCTTTCACGGGCGAAGATGTGATTGAAATCGCTTGCCACGGCTCGATGTGGATTCAACAGCAAGTGGTGAACACGCTGATTGACGCTGGCTGCCGCTCGGCCACTGGCGGCGAATTTACCCAACGCGCCTTCGGAAACGGCAAACTCGACCTTTCGCAAGCCGAAGCCATTGCCGATGTGATTGCATCGTCGTCGCGCGCATCGCACCGTGTGGCAATGAATCAGATGCGGGGCGCTTTCAGTCGCCGCCTCACCAGTTTGCGCGCCCAGTTGCTCCAATTCGTGTCGCTGATTGAACTCGAACTCGATTTCAGCGAGGAGGAGGTGAACTTTGCCGACCGTGGCAAACTCATCGACCTGGCTACAGGCATCAAGTCGGTCATCTACAGCCTTGCCGATTCCTACAGTGCTGGTAACGCCATCAAAAACGGTCTGCCTGTGGCTATCGTGGGGCAGACCAACGCTGGAAAATCCACCTTGCTCAACGCTCTGCTCGGCGACGACCGTGCATTGGTGAGCGACATCAAAGGCACCACACGCGATGTGATAGAAGACACCATCACCCTCGGTGGCACGCTCTTCCGTTTTATCGACACCGCCGGCATTCGTGAATCGGGCGACGTGATTGAGAACATGGGTATCGAGCGCTCGTTCAAAAAACTCGACGAGGCGCAACTCGTGCTGTGGGTGGTTGACCCAAGTGAGGGAGCCGATGAGATAGCCACCTTCAGCCAGCAGATATTGCCACGCTGCGAAGGCAAAAAACTGCTCGTGGTGGTCAACAAAATCGACACCACCGACCAAGCCACCCAAACCGAAGTGGCACGCGTGATAGAGCAGCAAATCAGCGGCAACGTGGAAGCCCAAACCATCTACGTTTCGGCACGCGACGGCCAAAATATGGAAGCCCTCAACCAAGCCATCATCAAGATGGCGGCACTGCCATCGGTAGCCGACGACGAAGCCGTAATCGTCACCAACGCACGCCATTACGAAGCCCTCGTGCGCGCAGGCGAAGCCATCACACGCAGCATCGACGGTCTCTACAGCGGCATCAGCGGCGACTTCGTAAGCCAAGACATCCGCGAATGTATGCACTACCTCGGCGAAATCACAGGCGAAATCTCCACCGACGACATCCTCGGCGAAATCTTCTCCCACTTCTGCATCGGCAAATAATTCTCCATACCTCTGGAACTATGGGAGGAGGGGGTGGTGTGAGGTGTTTTGCCTTGGAATATTCTGAAATTGATTTTTTGGAGTTTGAGGGTGAATGGTGGGGACTGGATTGAGGCGGTGATTCGTTGTAAGGCGCGGACATTGATTGCCGCGTCGGTCACTCTGCCGAGGGTGACATGTAATTTGAAGGCTGATTGCATTTTGCACCCCGCGGTCTCAAAATCATTGCGAATGGCTTGAACAATCGCTTCGAAATCCTTAGGTACATGTGTAACCGAAAGATAGATGATGTGCATACCGGATTTGGTGCTGAAGGAGTCCACTTTGTCGAATGTCAATTCGGGTGCCTGATAATGCTTCAGATGCCTGTCTAAAATTCCACGGAAATTAACACCAGCTGGCATCTCGTCGAGAAACGCCATAGTGATATGGTGCCAGGCACGTTGCCACCTGACATCAACGTCCTTGCACGCATCTCGCAGTTCCTTAAACCACAGAGCATCATAACGCACAGGCACCTCTATTTCCAAATAACATTTCATCATCATTCATTACAAATCCAAACCAATGCAATACCTAAGATGGTATGGGACGTTTCGTGGGTGGGGGCTATAGGCTTTTGTAGTAGTTTTGGATTTTCTTTGCCATTAGCTTTCGGCGGGAGGCGAGGAAGTCGGGGTAGTTGGAGTAATCCATATCCACGATTGATTCGGGTATGCAGTTTTCTTGCAAATTTTGGCGTAGCGTGGCTGTGTCGGCAATGTTGCCATATAGCGTTTTGCCATTTTTACAAGCCTCGATGGCGTTTTTGAAATACACGTTTGGCGCATCGTCGGATATGCCCTTATTCACCTGTGTGTCGAGATAAGTGAAGTTGGCAATCTGATTATACAGCATCTTCTCGTCATAGCCATTTTTGCGCAAATACTGCTTGGGGAAGATGTGGTGCACATCGCCCATCAACGTGATTAGATAGCCTACTTTTGTGCCATTACTGAATAGTGCATTGTTGCCCTCATAGATTTGTGCGGCAAGAAAGACATTGAAGAATGGGCTGTTGATAACCTGCGTCTCAAGGTTTTGTACAAGACCCACATTCCAAAAAGTGTCGGAGAGCTCGGCTTCTTCCACCTCTTTGAAGAATGTCATGAATCCTTTTTCACGAATACGCCTGATGTCAAAGTCCATTTGTGATTCTGGAGAGCCGATGTAGCGGCTTGTGAGTGTTGACATCACAAACCACTTTGCCACATAATGCTTAATTTGGCTCCTTTCTATTGTGGGATCGTTGTTCAGCAAGAGATATAGCGTGTATACAAAATCCAGTGTCATTTGAGAGTTAATCAACTTGTTGGAAATGAAGCCGGCGGTCTTCATGCCGAGTACAAAGTTGGAGAACGTGTATTGGGTCATGAAGTCAATCACGCCGTCGCTCAACTTTGCGAACGATTCTTCGGCAATCGTCTCTCGATAATCGCGTGTTTCGAAATCACGTCCGCCGAGTAAACTTACGAGGTCTTTCAACTTCGCACGGCCGAATTTATACATAAAGGCGATGCGCAAGATGTCGTTGTAGTCGGGGTCGAAAATCGACTCTCTGTCATCTTTCAGCCACTTTAATTTTTCGGCGTACCGTGTGCCCATAAACCCATCATCCTTTGCCATGTCGGCATACCAATCAGGCTCTACAGCCAAATGAGAGAAGTAGTCGATGGCCTTGCGCAGTGCGTTGCCGCCGTATTCTGTGTTGGCGGCAATTTTCGACATGGCGAAGTCGGCTTGATTCAACTTTGCGCCTTGACTATTAATGCGGATAAAAATCTCCGTCACCTCATCAATATTCAAGTCTTTGTCAAGAGTGATTACGCCAATCTGACGATTCTTTATATCCAGCAGTCGCATCAGTATTTTATTCATCTGTGAGCCATTCACATCGGGATTCTGCTGGCAATACTCGTTCACAAACTCCCACTGATCGAAGTCGGGTTTAAACAGTTCTGCGATGTCGGAAATCCATTTTTTGTCCTTCAACACAGCATTATCTTGCACTTTAAACACCTCTTCATCGTTTTCTACCGAGGCTTGGGGGTTGAAGGCAATTTTGATTCTGCGCTTCTTGAAATCGCTGCCCAGCACCTCCAGCCCCACAATCGAGGTCATCAATGCCGTAACACGCTGCTGCCCGTCAATCATAATCTTCTTGCCGATTGACATCGAGCCGTCCTTCAATCTCATGTCGGGGCTTTGTGAAATAATCAAGTAGCCAGTAGGATAGCCCATATAGAGTGAGTCGATCCTAAAATCCGCAACTATCATCCAATACACGATTAAGGGTAGATTTATGAGTCGTTAGTAGCAGCTTTCAGTAAAAAGCAACAGCACAACATCAATA
>SFGS01000007.1 GCA_004557565.1 Bacteroidales bacterium
GGTATGCAGAAAAGATGTAATGGAGCGAAGCGAAATGGAATCTTTTCGAACCTTTAGCTCGCTCGAACTTGTTCGGGCAAATGCCTGCAATAGATATGTTAATATTCTGCATTCCATAGGAATGCGACAACATCAATTGCACTTTGATGGCGAAATCGCATCCCGCTGGGATGCATATTTGTTATGCGACATTTGCAGGCATTTCGCTTCGGTTATGCTACGTCTCGCTTCGCTCATTTCGCATAACTTTCGCTGCATACCTGCCTACACACATCAAATCCCTATGGGATTTTTTTGGCCCATAATAGTGATATCATATTGAATATCAATCATTTGGAGCGGACGCGAAATATCGCGTCCCTACCATGCGAAACCGTTTTGGGAGGTTTGATACATTCTTCCCTTTTTGTTTTGGGGAGGGGTCTTTGCCCCGATATTAGCCAAATTTATAGTATTTTTGCACCTGAAAATATTAATGCGACTTGATAATGAGCTGCTTATGAACTTTTTGGCAGTGGCTTTTGGAAAAATTGTTAAAAAAGAGATGTTTAGATTGATGAAGCGTGTTGTGTTTGTGGTTTTAGGGTGTGTTTGTTCTGTTCTTGCGCATGGGCAGTGCTTTAGTGGCGAGTTGGCTACGGAATTGCACTGGAACATGAAGAAGAAAGTGAATTGGACAAACCAGTTGAGGTTGAACTTGAGCATTCCGCTGTGGAATGGCGCAGGTTCGATTGAGGCTTCCACGCTCCACATGTTGCGCACCAACGAGACCATTATCGACGACTGGCAGGGTTTTTCCAACATTGAGGAGGAAAACACCCCTGCGGCGATTGCTGTGCTGGGCTATATGCACCAGTGGGAGAGGGCGCATTTGTTTTTTGGCGTGCGAAATGTGAATGAGGACTTTTTCACATCCGATGTCACTTCGCTCTTTTTCAACGGCTCGTGTGGCATATTCCCCACGATTGCGGCGAGTTATCCCATTGCCAACTATCCGCTTTCGGGCTTGACCGTGTATTTAGATGTGAGCAAAGGTGGCTTCACGTTCCGAAACAGCCTCTACAATGGCGTGGGCTACAACGGTTGGAGCAAGCACGACAATCCATTTTTGGTGCGTCCGAAGAAAGATGGCATTTTCAATATGTCGCAACTTGAATTTTCATATTCGGGTGGCAACTACTTTGCTGGCGTGGCAGTGCATACACGGCACTATGGCGTTGACCCCGACGGCAACCAGTGCGAGCCCGACCAATCCACCAAAAAGGCGAGTTGCGCCTGGTGGGTGTATGGCGAGCAGAAGGTGTGGCAAGCCGCCGACAAGGAAATCGCCTGCATGGCGCAGTATTCCGAGAACACCAACCGCGACAACGGCTGCTACCGCTATGCCGAGTTGGGGGTGGCTTACACCGACAGTTGCAACCAGTGCGGATTGTCGGGACAGTACGCCCGATTCTATCAGGGTGCGGAATATTCGCTCGAACTCACATGGCGACGCAGCCTTAAAAAGTGGCTCAGCGTGCAACCGTCGTTGCAGTACATCAACAACCGAAATGGCGATTTTGTGGTGCTTTGCACCCGGTTGACATGCGAATTTTGATGCTTTTTGCACGAAAATCGCAGTTTTTTTGCCAAAAACTTGCATAGTTCAGAAAATATTTCTACCTTTGCATCGCTTTTACGGAGATTCGCTAGCTCAGCTGGTAGAGCACATCCCTTTTAAGGATGGGGTCGTGGGTTCGAACCCCACGCGGATCACCACCAAAGACCGCAAGCACCACCGCTTGCGGTCTTTCTTTTATATACCCGTCACAAAGTTTCTGTGGATAATTCTGGTTCAGTGGAAAAATACTGGGGGGACTGAAACAAAAAACATAAAAAACAGCCTTTTAGTGATGCCAGTGCTTCGCACCTGTCGTTAGTGCTGTGGCATGTCTGATTTCAAGCCGAGGCTTGAATCAGTCACACCACATCACCAACGCCACCCTCTTACGAGGTCTCGGTGGCATCGCCAAAAGGATAAAAAACGCTCGCCTTCGGCGAAAAACCAAATCCGGTAGGGATGTGATACTTCACGTCCGCCCATGATTGTGGCATCATACTGAATATCAATCATTTGTAGCGAATGCAAAGTATCGAGAACTTACCATGAAAAATCGTTTTGGAAGATTTGGTACAATCTCCTTCCAAGAAATCATGTTATCATCAGGGGTTTTTTCGCCGTGAAACGGCGAGCGGTTTTTATCATTGGTGCAATGTGGAATGCCCTCGTAAGAGGGTGGCGGAGTGATTGTGTGGTTGGCGGCATGGGAACTCGTTTCCAATGACGCAAAGCGCACAGTCGCACCGCCAAATGCGAAGCATTCCACGTTGCTCCAAGGCTGTTTTTTATGTTTTTGTTTTTGGTCCCATTCAAAATTGTGTTCTGGGGAGGAATGATAAAGGTCGCGACTCAAAAAAAGCGCGACCTTTGTTTTCTTTATGCCTTGGCCTTGGGGGGGCTGGGGGGATTATTCGGCGGGGGTCCATTTGCAGCGGACGGGGGAGACGATGGCGCCTTCTTCCTTGAGGGCTTTCATTGCTTTGTCCACTTCTTTACGGTCGAGGCCGCTGAGTTCTGCAATCTTGCCGGCGTTGAGAGGTTGTCCGGCTTGCTTCATTGTGTCTAATACTTTTTGTTTTGCTTCCATAATGTTATGTTTTTTATTGAGTAAGAATTAGTCTTTCCAGATGAGTCGGTAGAGGTTGCACCCTATGAAATTGCCCACCACGATGGCGATGTAGAATGCAAGCACGCTGAGAGCGTTTTCGCAGAGGTAGTCCACTGGCACGCAGAGGTAATAGAATGCGTCGGCTATGCAGTGGGGGAATCCGCACACGATGAACAGCGGCACACCAAAGAGCAATGGCAAATTCTTGCCTTGACGGGCGAAGGTTACGGCTGTGGTCATGATAAATCCGCACCCTATAGCCAGCACGCCACCTTTCAGCGGACCTGTGGCGAGGCGGCCTTCAAGAATCTTTTGCGCCGTGTCTTGCAGGTGCATGGGGCTGCATCGGGCTATCAGCGCCACGAGCAAGCAGCCAATGATGTTGCCCACCAATATGAGCAGCAGTTGCCCGGTTTCTCCTTTTTTGATAAATCCGGCGGTGCCAGTGTAGAGTTTCAAACTGTAGCTCACCACGGTAAGCAGACCGAATGCGAAAAGCACGGCTCCCACGATTCCTTTCTCGTCGGCAAGGTAGCCGAAACCAGCAATGCCGATGCAAATGCCAGCCAAAACCGCGGAGCGAAGAATTTGTTCGATTTTCATGCGCGTAAAATAATGTAGTGATGCAAAGATAGCAAAAAACTTTCAGATTACACCGCCAGAAAAGTGATGATATGATGCGCGATTTGTGAGAATATAAAAAATGAAGTGGTATCGGTGAATTTGAGAAATTTGTTATAAAATGTTTGTGGAAAATATGGTATCTTTGTGCAATTCTCTAATTGGCAGATGGCGCCTTTTGGCGGAATATCGTAATCGAAAGAAATAGGTGATGGAAAAAATTGATATATCAGCGGCAGTGGTTCTGCTTATTATGGCGTTTGTGCTTGTGAGCGTGAAGATTCCCAACGATGAGCGTTGGTGTGCCATTCGGCGAATGAACAGGCTGCTGTTTGCATGTTATATATGTATTGGCGTGTCGAATATCATTACAGGTGTGTGTGGCGTGGACACACAGCCCGACCCTGTGATGTGGCTGGCTATGCTGCTGGTGTCGATGTATCAGGCGTTTTTGTTTACTGGCACATGTGTCACGTTTCTTTCTCCGCAAAGGGTGGGGGTGAAGTGGCTCTCGGTCAATGCCGTGGTGATTACGCTTGTGAACATCGCCTCGTTTTGGGCATTCTTTAGCAACGAACGCTCCGCGGCGTGGATCAGCACAGTAGATGCCGTGCTCTATTCGGCGCAACTGGTGTATTATTGCTATTTGTTCAGGAAAGCATACGTTGAGAGCCGTCGGTGCCTTGAGGCGAGTTACGACGAGGATATGTCGGCACGCCTTCGGTGGATAACCATGTGCTTCATCAGTGCGCTCACGGTGGGCATTTGTGCGCTGCTGTTCGCTGTGCTGCGATTAGGTGCCACGGAGTATGCCGCCTTCACCTGCATCGCCACGGTGTATTACGTTTACCTGGTGATTTGTATGATTAATTATCGCATTCGTGCAGGCTTCATCGTGAAGGTGGTGGCTGCTGCGCCCACCGCGCAAACGGCAGAAGACAGTGCCCCTGTGGAAAGCATGGACTCGGCAGAGGAGCATCAACTGCAAGCCGCTATCAAGAAGTGGGTGGATAATAAGCGATATGTGCAAGACGACCAGACGGTGGAGGAAATCGCAGCCGAACTGGGCACCTCGCATGCGATGATGAAGTGGTATTTCACCAACCGTATGCACACCACATTTCGCACTTGGCGCATAGAATTGCGCGTGGCAGAGGCGAAGCGGCTTTTAGGCGAAGAGGGTGTATCTACCGCAATGGTGCATAAAATGGTGGGTATTGCCGATAAAAGCAATTTCCACAAGCATTTCCAAAAGTATGTGGGAATGACACCGCGCGAGTATCAGGTGAGCATGAAACAAGGAAAAGGATAAACCCAAATCGGTCATTAGGCCGTGTAATGATTTTATAGATTACTTCTTGCGGTCTTTCGGCTTTTATAAGATGCCTTTTGCTTGTTTTTAATTCGTAATACGATTTGGGATAAACGACCGATTTAGGATATTGGTTGAAGTTGAGGGCATAAAACCGTGGTATTTCATTGTGCAAAACGAAATACCACGGCATTTTTTTGTTTTTGGGGCATTTATGGGGGTATTTTTGCATGAGAAAAAATAATTTTATAATTAATTTATTAAATGATGTACTAATGAAAAAAATCAGTTTATTAATTAGCCTTTTAGTTGGAGTTTCGCTGAATCTCTTTGCCGGCGGGAATAACGACGAACTGGTGGTTCGCTTGCTTGACGAGCCCGACCTTCGTATGCCTCTCACCGAGAATACCGTGGTGAAACTTCAAAGCGTGGGTGTGAAAATCCAAAACCCTGATGAAGCACCAGAAGTGCGACTGTTCAGCAAAATGCGCTCCATCGCGTTTGATGGTGGCGTGGTGTCGGGCATCGCAGATGTGAAAACGTCCGCTTCACTGCCCTCGTTTTCCATGTCGGGCGATGTTTTAAGCGTGATGGGTGTGGCTGCCGGGAGCACGGTGTGCGTGTATGGCATCGACGCTCGCTTGTATGCAACCGTAAATGCCAACGAGAGTGGCATAGCGTCTGTCTCGTTGCCTTCAGATGTGAAGGTGTGTGTGGTAAAAACATTGTCAGGATCTTTTAAATTGATAAGAAAATGAAGATAGTTAGCAAAAAATCAATATTGAGACTTTTCTCGTTTGTAGTAGTGCTTTTTGCACTGGCGCCACAAGCCGTGGCTATGCCCGACTCGGTGTATGTTTGCTTAGTCAATGGTGAGGTTGAGAACCACTCTGTGGTAGCCATCGACAGTATAGCATTTCAAATTTTCAACGCCATTCCAGAGAAGGACGACTCCTTGAATGTGTGCCATAAAGATGGCAAAACCACAAGCTACGCCCTTTACATGGTGGATAGCCTCGCATTCAAAAAGCCCGCTGCGCAGCAGTCCGCACAGTGGGTGGCTGTGGACCTCGGTTTGTCGGTGAAGTGGTGCAACATGAATGTTGGTGCCAGCGCTCCAGAAGACTGTGGTGGCTATTACTCTTGGGGCGAAACGAAGCAAAAAGACTATTACGCCGACAGCACCTACTTATATACGGATAAACCGTACAATAAAAATATTGGCAAAAACATCAGTGGCACAAAATACGACGTGGCTCATGTGAAAATGGGTGGTGACTGGCGAATGCCCACTGACAAGGAATTTACCGAACTCCGTACCCGATGCACATGGAAGTGGACCACACAGAATGGCATGGAAGGCTTCGTGGTCACAGGTAGCACTGGCAACTCCATCTTTTTGCCTGCTGCAGGCGAATATTTCAAAGACAAATTGTCGGGACAGCGAGGCTACGGATACTACTGGATTGCAGACATAGTTGATGGAACAAATACGAAAGCCCAAAGTTACATATTTACCAACGGAGGTCTCTACTTCGGATCATATAACAATACGAATAGCCGTTTTCAGGGTCTGAGCGTTCGCCCCGTCTGCCCATAACCGCCCCCTCAATCCCGGAATCACCGCGGCGTAATTTTTTTAAAAAATCGTAAATTGGCGAGGAATAATCTTCAGGTGCCGGTGAAATAAACTTTGTGGGAATTTGTGTAAATTTGTGGTTGATTTTGAACCACAGATGAGCACAAATTTCCACAAATTGATTTTTCGCCCGATTTTATGTAAATTTGTGGTTGATTATTTCACTTATGTTTGAATTATGGCGGTGATTAGGATTAAGGCACTTGATGAGGCTGGAGTGGAGGTGTTTGGCACACTCACCGAGGCACAGTTGCGCAATAGGTTGGAACCTGATAAGGGGATTTTCATTGCGGAAAGCCCGAAGGTGATACACGTGGCACTTGATGCCGGGTGTGAACCGTTGTCGCTCTTGTGCGAGGAAAAACATATCACTGGCGATGCCGCTTCGCTGATTCAACGCTGTGGCGACATTCCGGTTTACACTGGCGACCGCGACTTGCTGGCTTCGCTCACGGGCTACACGCTCACGCGTGGTGTGCTGTGTGCGATGCGTAGGCCGAAACCGCGCACGGTGGCAGATGTGTGCCGCGATGCCACACGCATTGTGGTGATTGATGGCGTGGTCGATACCACCAATATAGGTGCCATTTTCCGCAGTGCCGCCGCACTTGGCATTGATGCCGTGCTACTCACGCCATCGTCGTGCGACCCGCTCAACCGTCGTGCTGTGCGAGTGTCGATGGGGTCGGTTTTCCTTGTGCCGTGGACATGGCTTCACGAGCCAATATACTCACTGGGTGACCTCGGCTTTAAAACCGCAGCGATGGCACTATCCGATGACAGCATCAGCCTCGACGACCCGCTGCTCACCACCATTCCACGCCTTGCCATAGTGATGGGCACCGAGGGCGACGGCTTGTCGCAAGCAGTGATAGCCAGCACAGATTATGTGGTGAAAATCCCGATGAGCCACCAAGTGGACTCCCTGAACGTGGCAGCCGCCTCGGCAGTAGCATTCTGGCAGTTGTGCGACAGGAGGTGACGAGGCGGAGAGTCAACAAGTCAACAAGTCAACAAGTCAACAGGTCAACAGGTCAACAAGTCAACGAGTTTGCAAGAAGACTGAAGGCAAAGCAATCGTCTTAACTCCTTTAACTTCTTAACTCCTTAACTTCCAAAAATATCTTTTTAACTCCTTAACTTCCAAAAATTCTAATCTCTAATTTCTAACATCTAATTTCTCAAAAAAGGCATGTATATCATTCGACGCATATTTCGCTGGGTATCTTTTGCGATTATCTTCTTTTTGGTTTCCTCCGTGTCGGCGGTGGTGGTATTGAAGTGGCTGCCAGTGTACTACACTCCTTTGATGTTTATTCGTGTGGTGGAGCAGGTGGCCGACGGCCGTAAGCCAAAAATAGAGCACGAATGGGTGAGTATCGACAGAATCAGCGAGAACATGCCCTTGGCGGTGGTGTCGAGCGAAGACGCACGCTTTTTGAAGCACAACGGTTTCGACTTTGAGGAAATCTACAAAGCCCGACTTCAAGCCCTCCGTGGAGGAAAGGAGTGGGGCGCCAGCACCATATCCCAACAAACCGCCAAAAATGTGTTTCTGTGGCCAGGTCACAGTTGGGTGAGGAAAGGTTTTGAGGCATATTTCACGGTGCTGATAGAATTTATTTGGGGCAAGGAGCGAATCATGGAAGTGTATCTCAACTCCGTGGAGATGGGCGACGGCATCTATGGCGTGAAAGCCGTGGCACGACTCAATTTCGACAAAAATCCCGACCAACTCACCCGACGCGACGCAGCCCTCATAGCCGCCACACTCCCCAGCCCCCTCACACGCGACTCCAAAAATCCGTCAGGCGAACTCCTACGCCGCCGCAACCGCATCGTCCAAGAAATGAAATACATCAAACACGTCCCCTTCGGCACCCCCATCGAATAACCTTTCCAAAAAATCAGAACTCAGAAATTATGGAAGTTAAGAAGATTTTTTTTAGAAGTTAAGAAGTTAAAGGAGTTAAGAAGTTAAGACGATAGTTTTGCCTTCAGTATTCTTGCTGGCTCGTTGTCTTGTTGACCTGTTGACTTTATCTTTCTTGAAAAAATGTGGGGGAATAGTGTGGGTAATTCGTGGGAAATTTTTAAATTTGTGGTTATTAAATTCGGAATGTTAATGGCAGTAACATGGAAAATATATGGCAGATGTAGTTAAAATGACACCACAGGAAGAAGAGATGATGATTGACAATGCTTATCAAAATCTCTTAAATGGCTATCTATCAAGTAATCACCGTAAGAAAGTGGAGATTATTGAGAAGGCCTATAAGTTTGCGCGCGAGGCCCACAAGGGTGTTCGCCGCCGCTCAGGTGAGCCTTATATCATGCACCCTATCACCGTGGCGCAGATTGTGAGTCAGGAGATTGGCTTGGGTTCAACCTCGATTTGTGCGGCACTTTTGCACGATGTGGTGGAAGATACGGAATATACCACCGAGGACATCGAGGCGATGTTTGGCAAGAAGATTGCGCAGATTGTTGACGGTTTGACCAAAATCTCCGGCGGTATTTTCGGTTCGCAGGCTTCGGCACAGGCCGAGAATTTCCGCAAGTTGCTGCTCACTATGAGCGACGATATTCGCGTGATTCTTATCAAGATGGCCGACCGATTGCACAATATGCGCACGCTCCAGTCGATGCCACCAGCCAAGCAATACAAGATTGCTGGCGAAACGCTCTACATCTATGCCCCCTTGGCGCATCGCTTGGGATTGTTTGCCATTAAGACCGAACTTGAAGACCTCAGTTTCAAATACGAGCACCCCGAAGACTACAAGGCGATTGAGGAGCAAATCATTGCCAACTCGCCACACAATAAGGAGATTTTCGCACGATTCGCCGCTCCCATCAATGAGCGCTTGAAGGCTCTGGGCTTGAAATACGAGTTCAAGGCACGCATCAAGTCGCACTACTCGATTTGGAAGAAGATGGAAACAAAGCATATACCTTTCGACCAGGTGTATGACTACTATGCGGCGCGTATCGTATTCGAATGTGACAACGAGGCCGATGAAAAGCGCATTTGCCTCAACATCTACAGCGAAATCACTGACCTCTACCAGATGCACCCCGACCGCTTGCGCGACTGGATCAGTAATCCGAAAGCCAACGGCTACCGCGCGCTCCATGTGACGGTGATGGGTCCTGACGGCAACTGGGTGGAAGTGCAAATCCGCAGCCGCCGAATGGACGACATTGCCGAGCGAGGCTTTGCAGCGCACTGGAAATACAAGATTGGCGAGGGCGAGGAAGAAAGCGAACTCGCAGCATGGCTCCAAACCATTGAGGACATCCTCAAAAATCCAGAGCCAAACGCCATCGACTTCCTCGACACCATCAAACTCAACCTCTTTGCCAGTGAGATTGTGGTGTTTACGCCTAAGGGCGAGTTGATTACATTGCCCAAAGACGCCACGGTGCTCGATTTGGCGTTCACGCTCCACACCGAACTCGGCACACATTGCATCGCAGGTAAAATCAACCATAAGTTGGTGCCAGTATCGCACAAACTCGCCAGCGGCGACCAAGTGGAAGTGCTCACCAGCCAGTCGCAGCAGCCCAACCCCGAATGGGAAAAGTTCCTCGTTACGGCTAAGGGCAAAACACGCTTGCGTCAGGCATTGCGTCACGACCGCCGTGCCACCATGACACAGGGCGAAACCATGCTCAAGAAATTCCTTGCCGACAATGGCGTGGAGGCATCGTCGGACAATATCAACCGCATCGTGTCGGCAGAGCGAGTGAAGAGCAGAGATGAACTGTTCCAGATGATTGGCAACGAAGAAATAGCCCTCTCACCAGGATTGCTCAAGATATTCAAGCACTCATCACGCGGTTTGCTCAACCGACTGATGAACCCATTCAGCAGCCGATCAAGCCATCAAGCGCAAGAGCCTGTGGTGGTGCCAGTGGAAGGCAAAATCGACACCAAGAAAGTGTATGAGCTCCGCACCATCGACGGCAAGAGCAACTACCGCATAGCCGACTGCTGCAACCCCATTCCGGGCGACACCGTGATTGGATTTATCAACGATAAAAACGAAGTGGTGGTTCACAAGATGGACTGCGAGGTGGCAAACCGAATGAAGAGCAGTTTTGGTGGACGCATCGTGCAGACACATTGGGAAACCAAAGCCAAGAAATTCAATGTCACCATCAACCTTGAGGGCATCGACCGCCAAGGCATTCTGCAAGAAATCATCTATCTGATTTCCACTAACCTCTCGCTCAATATGCGACGCCTCAACATCAGTGCCGACGGTGGCGTGTTCCACGGCGAACTGGAGGCATTGGTCGACGACACCGACATTGTGACCAAACTGTGCAAGCGCCTGAAGAAGGTGAAAGGCGTAACGTCGGCAGTGCGTGTGAGATAACAATCATAATGCTCCCTCTCAAGCGATGATTGGGGAATGAAATAACGATGTTTTCGTATGAATAAGAAAAGCGATAAAACTAAACTGTTGGTAAATATCGGGCTGTTTGTACTCTCGATATTGCTGATTACATATTTTTTGCCCGAAACCGAGCTTCAGATTCCTGAGTGCTTGCGCTCGTATAAGGTGGACACCAAATGGGCGTATGAAGACTACAAAGCGCCATTCGATGTGGACCACTATTCCGACACCGCCGCTGCGGTGAGAAAGGCGAAAGAGGAATTTGTGCCCATCTACGAACGCTACGACGAAACCAGCCACCTCAACCGTCTGAACACGCTCGACACCATAGTGCGCTCTCACACCGAAGTGCCTTTAGCTGTGCGAATGGCTATCGTGAACAAGGTGAAAGCGTGCTTAGACCGAGGCATTATCGACGATGCCACACGCAAACTGAAACTCATCAGCGAGAATGACGAGGACATATCCACAGCCAATTTTTTCACCACCGAGCAGGTGCTGAAAAAGTTGGCGATTATCTGTCCGCCAAACACATCGGGGGCAAACATCGTCAGCGAAATTGAAGCCGACGAACTGCTTGCGCCTAACCTCGCGAAAAACGATGCGAAAACCACCAAACTCTACAAGACGGCAATAGAATCGGCACGCCTGCCAGATGGAATCGTGGCAAAAGGTGGCTTGATTATCCGTAAGGGCGATATCGTGACACCAGAAGTGGCTAACACTCTGGGGCAATGTTATAGCAAAATGTTGGAAATCAACGAAAAAGAAAGTAGCCACATTTGGAGTTGGATAGGTCAGTGTGGACTGGTGTCGCTGATGTTGGCGGCATTCTTCGTGTTCATGTATATGTTCCGCTGGCGCACATTCAATGATATTAGCAAAATGATATTTCTGGTTGGACTTATCACTTTGTTTATCGTGATTGTGGAAGTGATTTCGGTGCGCTTCTGGTGGCAAATCTACCTTGTGCCGTTTGCGCTTGTGCCGATTGTAGTGACCACATTCACCGACTCGCGCACAGCGTTCTTCAGCCACATGGTGATGGTGGTGATCTGCTCGATAGTGGCGAAAGACCGCGCCGAGTTTATCATCATGCAGTTCCTTGTGGGTAATATCGCCATCGCCTCGATGCACGACTTCTCACGCCGCGCCCACCTGGTGCGGTGCGCATTCTTCGTGTTCTTGGGCTACACGATGGTGTATATGTCGATGGCATCAATCAACAACAACTTCGCCAGTTTCTCTGAAATGTATAAATTCTATGTCGACCCACCATACAACAACTGGCACAATTTCGTGAAATTTGCGTTCAACGCCGGTTTCTTGGCATTTTCCTACTTGCTGATTTTCTTGACAGAAAAGATATTCGGTTTCACATCCACGATGACGCTGGTGGAACTCTCCGACACCAACAATTCATTGCTCCGTGAGATATCAACGAAATGCTCCGGCACATTCCAGCACTCGCTTCAAGTGTCGAACTTGGCTTGCGAGGCGGCTTCAGCCATCAATGCCAATGTGCAATTGGTGCGTGCTGGCGCGCTATATCACGATGTGGGAAAAATTGAGAATCCCGCGTTCTTCACCGAAAACCAGTATGGCGTGAACCCTCACGACACTCTTGCTCCAATTCAGAGTGCGCAAATCGTGATCAATCACGTGAGCGACGGCATGAAGCGTGCGGCTAAGGCGAAACTGCCAAAGGCGATTTGCGACTTCATTCAGCAGCACCACGGCAAGGGACGCACCAAATATTTCTACACCATGGCTTGCAAGGCAAACCCTGATGTGGAAATCGATCCAGCACCCTACACTTATCCTGGTCCGAACCCTCAGAGCAAGGAAACTGCAATCGTGATGATGGCCGACGCTTGCGAGGCTGCCACCCGCAGTTTGAAGAATCCCGACGAGGCAACCATCTCCAATTTGGTGGACAAAATCATTTCAAGCCAACTTGCCGACGGCCTTCTCAACGAGGCTCCTATCAACATGCGTGAAATAGGCATCGTGAAGCAATCGTTCATCAACCGCTTGCGCTCGATGTACCACCAGCGCATCGAATACCCCGAAGAAATCACCCCAAAGCAGGAATGATTTTGAGTCAACGAGCCTACGGGTCAACGGGTCAACGAGTCAACGAGTCAACGAGCTTTTTGGGATAGGGGTCTTCGAGATTTCGAGATTTCGAATTTTCGAGACTTCGAATCTAACAGCTAATTTCTAATTTCTAACATCTGCAAAATGTCTTTTTCAATTATATTGCTTATTATTGCTTCGGTATTGCTGGTGGTGGCGTTTGTGCTCACCATCAAGCCAATGTGGGTGGCGGCAGTGCCTGCTTGGGTTGCCATGATGCTGCTCTACTGGGGCGAATACATTCTGCCTGTCACGCTGCCTACATGGAAGATTGCCATGTGGACGATGGCAACGGCGATAGTGGTGCTGCTCCGCCGCTATCAGCCCGCTGGCGAGCCCGACGGACGCAACACCGGCAACCTCTACATAGGGTTGGCATCAGTGGTGGGTGCGCTTTTAGGCATAGCCATGGGCGCAAATTATGTGTTGCTTTGCACCATAGTGGGTGCCGCTGTGGGCTTGATGGCATACAGCCGCACGCCTCATGGAAAATGGATTAAATTTGCCAGTTCCACCTTTATTCAGTATTTTTGTGCCCGTTGTTTGCCTGCGATAGTGGCAGTAGCCATTATGGGCATCAGCGTGGAATCAATATTATTTTACATTCGCACATGCTTTTTTTATTCAGGCGTATGAAATTTAGAACTATCACTATATCAAGCGTTTTCGCCATTGTGCTGTTGGCTTTTGCCTTCCAGGCATCGGCGCAGAAAAAGGAGATTATTCCGGTGGATTTCAACCGAGTGAAAAGCGTCACCTCCAATCCCGAATCGCGTTATTATTTCCCGAAATTGTTGCATAGTTACATCTCTTTCAACTACAACAAATTCGAACTTGAGGATATGCGCAATCTCTACTATGGCTATATGTTCCAAGAGGACTACAACCCTTACCGCCAATCGGTCTATGCCGACAAGGTGGAGGAATACATCTATAAGAAAGACCTTACGCGCGACGAGTGCGACTCGCTGGAGCACTACGCCAACCTCTCGCTACAAGACAATATGTTCGACTTCGAGCAACTCGAATATTTTGCCTATGCACTGAAGGCGAAGAAGAAGCACGCCCGCTACGAGGTGTTCCGCAAAAACATTCACTTGCTGCTGAGTGCGATTATGACCAGTGGCGACGGCACCAAAGAGCACCCTTGGGTGGTGATTTGCCCGATGCACGAATACGACATCGTGAACTTCCTCGGCTTCAAGGCTGTGGACCATGAGGAAATTTCCGAGGGCATCGACTATGTGAAAGTGGAGAAGAAAGAGGACAGCAAGACCGAAGGCTTCTACTTCGATGTGAAGCGAATGCTCGAAATCGGTCGCCAAAAAGGCTACGAAGAATAAACTGACATATATACACAATTTTTAGAATGAACACTATCGACAAAGTGCGTAACATACGCATTAGCGATTATAATTACCCATTGCCCGACCACCGTATTGCCAAGTACCCACTCGCTGCGCGTGAACAGTGCAAATTGCTGTGCTACAAGGTGGGTGGAGAAATCAGCGAAGGTCACTTCTACGATGTGCCTGCCGTGCTCCCCGAAAAGGCAATGCTGGTGTACAACAACACACGCGTAATCAATGCGCGCTTGCGTTTCCGCAAATCCACAGGCTCCACAATCGAGATTTTCTGCCTCGAACCTGTGGCACCATGCGACTATCAACTCATTTTCCAAACCACCCAATCTTGCACTTGGCTTTGCCTTGTGGGCAACAGCAAGCGCTGGAAGCAAGGTCCGCTCACCCAAGAGATAGAGGTTGACGGCAAAGCGGTGACTTTGGAGGCGAACCGTGGCGAGCGTCGCGGCAATTCGTTTGAAATTGAATTTTCGTGGAATGGCGGAGTTACTTTCGCCTCCATTCTTGAAGCCATTGGCGAAATCCCCATTCCTCCATACCTCAACCGTGGCACGGAGAGCACCGACTCTGCCGACTATCAAACCGTGTATAGCCATATCGATGGCAGCGTGGCGGCACCAACAGCAGGACTTCACTTCACCGATGAGGTGCTGGCAGAGTGCGACAAACGTGGCATCACACGCCGTGAACTCACCCTGCATGTGGGTGCTGGCACATTCCAGCCAGTGAAAAGCGAGAACATAGGTGAGCACGAAATGCACTACGAGTTTATTTCGGTGCGGCGTAGCCTGTTGGTGGATTTGATCAACGCCGAAGGTCCGGTGGTGGCTGTGGGCACAACAAGCGTGCGCACCCTCGAAAGCCTCTACTATGTGGGGCAAGTGCTCGAAACCAACCCCGATGCCGACGAGGAAATGCTCACCGTGAAGCAATGGATGCCTTACAGCACACCTTGTGAAATCAGCACCAAGAAAGCGTTGCAGAATGTGGTTGACTATCTCGACCGCCACCACGCCGAGGCATATATGGGCAGTACCCAACTGATGATTGCGCCTGGATTCCAATATCGCATCATCAGCGGTATGATTACCAACTTCCACCAGCCTCAAAGCACATTGCTCCTGCTGGTGTCGGCATTTGTGGGCGTAGACCACTGGCGCGCCATCTACGACTATGCGCTCGACCACGATTTCCGCTTCCTCAGTTACGGCGATGCCTGCTTCTTCCAAAAGTAAGCAGCACAACATATAAAAATTGCACCTGTTAAATCTGATTGACTTAACAGGTGCTGTTTTTTTCACCATTTCTTAACGGGGCGTGCTGGCGTTATTCCTTCGGATTTGGACCATATTGGTTAGGACCGGGCTTGCTGTCGCCGATACACATAAACAATGGAATCAAACCACCGATACCGCAGACGAGGATGAGCCACAGCATGTGACCGCTCTTGCCCACATCGTGCAAGCGACGAACCCAAGCAGCCAGCGAAGGGATGAAGAGAGCAAGGCTGATGAGGCCCAATATCACAGAACCAGCCATGAAAATGGTGTCGTAACTTTCTGCCTGCGCAAGAACTTCTTGATATCGGCCCAAATCTTGATAAGCCATTGCTTGGATTTCTGCGATTTTCGCAAATTTCCATTGCATGAGCAGCGACATCAGGAATCCGGGAATGCAGGTGAGCAGATAGAACCACCAAAATTCAGAGCGGCGAGCACGGCCGTTGAATGTGGCATACTTAGACAAACAAGTCTTTACAGCTTCTACGAAATTCATTTGAGGTTTCATTTGTAATTGGTTTTATGGATTAATAAATAAAAAGATTCTATTGTCTATACAGTTTTTAGATAAGAAATCTCTGGATTTTTTCTATTACAGCCTCTATCTAAAAATTATTCTGTACTATTTCTTTCCGCAAATATACATAAATTGTAAACATTCTCCAACTTTTTCCCAAAAAATGCAAAATGATTATTATCAATGCGCTATAGCGCATCGATAAATCATTTGCTCAAAATTATTGGTAATCCTCTAATTCTCGATATAGGAGAGGATTGGGGCGGCGGTGCCGTCGGGGTTTTCGTTGATGTAGAGTTGCACCATTCTGTTGCCCGACTCGTAGCGGTAGCCGATGATGTCGGTGGCTTCTCCCTCGGCAGATGAGTGGCCAATCACCATTCGCTTCATGTCGTATGACTTTTGGAGCGATTGCAGAATGTCGGCAAAGTGCTGGTTTGCAACCTCCTTGGGGGTGGATTTCGCCCTAAAGGTGAGGCAGTAGAGGCCGTTGCCGTCGAACTGGATTTGCAGGTTGAGCCATTGCCGTCCGAGGAAGGTGAAGCCGGTGGTGTCGGCCTTGGCAAGGATTTTCAGTTCGCTGTAGTCGCCATTGTCGAGCGGAATGGTGTCGAAATGGCTGTCGGCTTGCCCCGATGCCGCATCCACAAATTGCTGTGAATAGAGCGCATTGAGCACAGTTTGCTTCTGCTGCCCAAACTGCACCGAGCCTATAAACGAGTCTTGTATGTCGGAATCGCCCTTGCCTGAGCCGCAACTGAAGCAGGCCGTGCAAAGTATCAATATCGTGAAAAAGCGAGTGAATGTATTCATTTAACTTTGATGTGTAGTTAACTACAAATGTAGGGAAAATCCGTGGTTTTTTGTAATTTTGTATATAAATTTTTTCCCTCAGAAAAAGATGAAGCAAATTAAGATATGGATTGAGGCGATTCGCCTCCGCACGTTGCCGGTGTCGGTGAGCGGTGTGCTGATTGCTGTCGGTCTGGCGAAATTCAACGGCCAGTTCCGCCTTTTGCCCTCGCTGATGTGCGTGGTGTTTGCTGTGCTGGCGCAAATTGTGTCGAACTTGGCAAACGAGTATTTTGACTTCAAAGCCGGCACCGATAAAAAAGGGCGTGTGGGGCCTCGACGTGGCGTGACCGAGGGCGACATCACCCCATCAGCCATGAAGTGCGCCATGATAGGCACACTGGTGGTGGCTTGCCTTGTGGGGCTGAGTATGCTGCTGGTGGTGGAGCCAGGCGAGGGCTATCGGAATTGGCTGATGCTGATAGGCGCAGGCATACTGATTGCCATATTCGCATTTGCCTATAGCGCTGGGCCTTACCCATTGAGTTACCACGCCTTGGGCGAGGTGGCTGTGATGGGATTTTATGGACTGGTGCCAGTGATATTCACCTATTATGTGGTGAGCGGCGGCGTGTTTCATCCGTTTGCCGTGATTGCAGGCATTGCCATCGGATTTATGGGCGTGAACGTGCTTTTGGTGAACAACTACCGTGATGTGGACGACGACCGCGAGGCAGGCAAACGCACATCGGTGGTGGTGTTCGGACGCAAGTTGGCGGCACTGGCATATCTGGTCAACGGACTGCTTGCCATGTCGGTGCTTGGCGTGGTGTGGATGAGGCTCTATTTCGCTTCAGCGTGGTGGTTCGTGCTGCCCATGCTGGCATATTTGCTGCTCCACATCGCTACATGGCGCAAACTCACGCACACCACAGGCGCGGCGCTGAACCCTCTGCTCGGCGCCACCGCCCGCAACATGCTCATCTTCACAATCCTGCTCTGCGCCATCCTGCTCATCTAATCTCGCAGCACAACCTCTCAGAGCACTCGGAGCACTCAGAAAATCTAATTTCTAACTTCTTACTTCGTTTTTAGTGCGAAGCCGCCGCCTGGGGCTAAGTGGACGGTGATGGTGGCTGGCACGGTGCCAACGCTCTTTATGTAGTCTTCGGCGTGGCGATGGGCGTTGATGCCGTCCACAAACAACTCCATTTGTTTGCCTTCAATGAAACTGAGGTCGAGGTTCACGGTGCGTGCTTCCCAGTTGGAGATGCCGCCCACATACCATGTGTCGCCCTTGCGGCAAGCCTCAATCACATATTCACCAATTTTTGCCGAGAGTACACGGCGTTCGTCCCACACCACAGGCACTTTGCTGATAAAATCGAGACATTCAGGCTCTGCCTCGTAGTTGGTGGGCGTGTCGCATAGCATATTGAATGGCGAGTCGAAAATCAGATAGAGGGCGAGTTGGCGGCATCGTGTGCCTTGGCTCATAGGTTGCGAATTGCAGGGGTAATAACTCTTTTTTGTGGCGTTGCGCATCGCGCCTTGTGTGTAGTCCATCGGACCCACCACTTGGCGAATGAACGGCAAGAGCGTTTCGTGGCGCACTTGGTCGAACTTCTTCAGTTTGCTCCACTTCACTTGCTCCTGACCAGCCACCGCCTCGAAGTTGAGCACATTCGGATAGGTGTAGGTCATGCCGTTTGGCACTGGCGCACCGTGGAAGTCGCAGAACAGACGATATTTGGCGCAAGTGGCGGCAGCCTTTTCAAGAAACGCCATCATCTTTTGGTCGCAGCGGTCCATGAAGTCGATTTTGAAACCCTTCACGCCCATTTCGCTATAGTGGCGGCACACATTCTCCATATCGCGCTCAAAAGCCTTGTAGCCAGCCCAAAGTACGATATCCACGCCACGGTCGGCAGCATATTTCACAAGCATAGGCAGGTCGATTTCAGGCACCACCTGCATCAAGTCGGCTTTCTTGTTCACCGCCCAACCCTCATCGAGAATCACGTATTCAATGCCGTGTTTGGCGGCGAAGTCGATATAATATTGATAGGTGCGATTGTTCACGCCAGTGGCAAAATCCACGCCTTTCAAGTTCCAGTTGTTCCACCAGTCCCAAGCCACTTTACCAGGTTTCACCCAATCGGCATTCACCACGGGCGCATCGGCAAGCAGTCGAGGCACCTCGGTGGTGAGCAAGTCGGCATCGTATTCAGCCACCAGCATCATTTTCCATGGGAAGGTGTGCGCACCAGCGGTCTTGGCGATATAGTTTTCCCAGTCGTCAACTATCATTTGCAGATTGTTGTGGTCGCCTTGATATTCGTGCTTGGGATAGGGAGGGAAGAAACCCTTCACCACATTCCCTTTGCTCGGCAGGAGAAACATGCCGGGATAACTGCGCACATTGTAGTCGCCAATCAGCAGTTTTTTGCCGCCGGCAAGTTCGATGAGCATGGGCGACAGACCGAGGTGCTGACGGTTGAGGTTGGAGAGTTTGGCGTATTGATAGGTATTCTCAAACGAGCAATACGCCTGGTCGCGCAGGTCGTTGGTCTTGTGGTGCGAGTTGGCAGGCGCTTCGTAAGCCATACAGTCGGCTGGCAAGCAAAATTCCACCTGCTCGTTGGCTATGGTGAGTGAGTCGGCGAAACGTGTCACGAAACGGTAAGCCACGCCCTGGTCGTAGGCACGAAATTCCACTGCATACTTGCCGTAGTTGAGCGTGAGCGCATTGCATTTCTCGCCTTTTGAGGTTTTCGACGATTTGCACTTTTCCGCACCCAGCGTTTTGCCACCCTCGATGCTCATGCCGAGGGCTGAACGGTTCAGGACAGGCGTTTCGCCATGTGTGATGGCGAAAGCGGTTGACTTCGCATCATTTTCGATGCTCACTTTCAATTTACCGTTGGGCGAAGCAAGTTGGTAGGTCTTTGCCCCAGCCACTGCCCAGCAGCACAAAAAAGCAGTAATAACAAAAGATAGTTTGTTCATAAGTTCATGAATTGCAAGTTTTTCTATCCCAAATCGGTCATTAGGTCTTGTCACGGCCTAATGACCGATTTGGGTTTATGTTACAAAAATATTAAAAATATGGGTAAATAGGGCGTAAAATCGCTGAAAAATAACACTTCCGTGCTTTTGCTGAAAAAAAATGAAAAAAAAATATTTTTGGAGAACCTACATATTGAAATTATCTTTAACTTTGTGGAGATATTACTTTTTAACCAAATAATAAACTTTTATTTATGAAAAAAAATTACTCAAAAATTTTGATGACAGCAGCCCTTGCGTTTGCTGCTGTGTGTGGTGCTCAAGCTGAAGAACAAGTGGTTCTTCAAGAAAATTTCGACAAGCTTGAAACTGCAATGGAAGCAGGTGTTCACAAGTATGGCAAGAACCCATGGACTGGTAAGGACGTGGAAGGTGTGGAATACCAACCAAACTACAACACCATTCAAACCGATGGTAATGTGGCTGACCTCAATGGTTGGAGTTCTCGCACCACTTACATATATGCTTGCCAAGGTTTCATTCGTATCTCTAAGACCAGCTTTGGTGGCGACCTCGTTTCTCCTAAGTTTGCTTCTCTCTCTAAGCCAACCGACGTGAAGCTTTCTTGGCAAGGTATTGGCTACACCTCACTCATTCAACTTGACGAAGCTGGCGAATACAAGTCAGGCGGTGTGCATGACCATCAATACTACTATGTGGCTGTGCTCGGCGCAGGCGAAATTGAAGGCGCAAGCAAGATGAACAAGGTGGCTTACAAGGATGAAAACATGAACGACATTGAAGTGAATGCTGCTCTTGTAAAGATTCCTACCGACTGCTTCGTGACTATGGACACTCTCCAAGCTTGGACTTTCGAAGGCACTAAGAACGAACTCACCATCAAGGACGCAACTGCTGAAACTCAAGTGGTGTTTATGTCAACAATTCCTAACTTCACCAAGACAAAAACCACTGACTACTCTACCGCTGAAATGCCAATTGACGAAGCTGCTCCTCACGGTGTGAACAAGAAGGTGAACCGCGTGATTTTCGACAACATCAAGGTTGTGGTTGCTGACCCATCAGGTGTGAACGACATCAACGTGGCTAAGGAAGTGAAGGTTCGCAAGGTGATTGAGAACGGTCAAGTGCTCATTATCTCTGGCGACAAGAAGTACAACTTGATGGGCGCAGAAGTGAAGTAACTTTGCCTCACACAGATCCCACGGATCTCGCAGAATTTCTGTTGTGGGCGTTAAATCCCACTGATAGTTTCCGCAGGGTTCTAAAAAAAAACAATACACCCATTAAATCCAATTGCGGATTTAATGGGTGTATTGCTTTTACAGACCCTTCCGACCCAATCAGACCCATCGGGCTTCAACTCGTTGACTCGTTGACCTGTTGACTTGTTGACTTTTATTACAAAAATATGAAAATTTGCTTTTTGGTGAACATTATTCAGAAAAGATGTGTAACTTTGCTTCATCATATTTTAACCTACTTTAAAAAAAACGTAATATATGAAAAAGATTTACTCTAAAGTTTTGGTGTCTGCATTTGTTGCAGCATGTTCATTTTTCGGTGCACAAGCCGAAGAAGTAGTGGTTCTTCAAGAAAATTTCAATAAACTTGAAGTGTTGACCGAAGCCGGTATTCACAAGTATGGCAAGAATCCTTGGACCAAAACGGACGCTGAAGGTGTGGAATACCAACCAAACTACACCAACATTCAAGCCGATGGCAATGTGGCTGACCTCAATGGTTGGAGTTCTCGCACTTCCTACTTGTATGCTTGCCAAGGTTTCGTTCGCATTTCAAAGACCAACAATGGTGGCGACCTCATTTCTCCTAAATTCGCATCGCTCACCGAAGCCACCGATGTGAAACTCTCTTGGCAGGGTATCGGCTACTCCTCTGTGTTTAATTTTAATGCAGATGGCTCTTACAAGTCGGGCGGCACACACGATTACCAATACTATGGTGTGACAGTGCTCGGTGCTGGCGAAATTGAAGGTGCCGCTAAAACCACTAAGGTGAATTATTTTGATGCCGAAGGCAAGGCCCTTGTAGTGGATGCTGCTGTGGTGGAAATTCCAAGCGATTGCTTTATTACTGGCGACACACTCCAAGCATGGGGCTTTGAAGGCACTAAGAACGAACTCACCATCAAGGGCGCAACTGCCGAAACTCAAGTGGTGTTCCTGTCGCTGATTCCAAAAGTGAAAACCACCGACTACACAACTGCCGAATTCCCAATCGCTACCGACGCTCCTCACAAGGTGAACAAGGGGGCAAACCGTGTGATTTTCGACAACATCAAGGTTTCATACAATGCCATTTCATCAGCAATCACCGATGTGACCGCTGCTGAGGAAGTGAAGGCTCGCAAGGTGATTGAAAACGGACAAATCTACATCATCTCCGGCGACAAGAAATACAACATGATGGGCGCAGAAGTGAAGTAACTCTGCCTCACACAGGTCCCACGGATCTCGCAGAATTTCTGTTGTGGGCGTTAAATCCCACAGATTCTTCCGCAGGGCTCTAAAAAAAATAAAAACACCTGTTTAATCCGATTACAATGGATTAAACAGGTGTTTATCTTTTCGGTCCCATCAGCCCCAACTCTCCAACTCGTTGACCTGTTGACTCGTAGACTTCAGAAACTCGGCATGTCGGTGTCGAGGGGGCAGTTGATGAGATACACTTGCGAGCGAGCGCGGGTGATGGCGGTGTAGAGCCAACGGTAGAAATCGAGTTGGGTGAAAGCGTCGGGCATGATAGCCCCCATATCTATAAACACATTCTGCCACTGTCCGCCTTGCGCCTTGTGGCATGTGATGGCATAGGCATATTTCACTTGCAAAGCATTGAAATACGGATTTTTCTTCAGTTCACGATAGCGGGTGCGTTTGTCGCCAGTGAGTTCCGCCATCACCGAGGTGTAGAGCATCTCGCTTTGTGTGGCGGTGAGTGCAGGCGTGTCGCTGCTGAGGCAGTTGAGAATGATTTTCACATCCATCTCGGTGTTGCCGTGGTCGGGAAACTCCACCGTCACGTTGGCGAAGTTGAGTCCATAGCGGCGCTCAATCTCGCCCCACACACGCTTCACCCTCACCACATCGCCGTTGGCAATGAAATCGATTTGTTCGTAGTCGTTCGCCCAATAGTAATTGTTTTTGCTCACCAGCAGCATATCGTCGCTCACCAACTCATCCTCACGGTAGAGAATACTGTTGCGAATGCCGCGGTTGAAGAGCGTGGCGCGCTTATTGCTGCGTGTCACCACTATGGTTTCGCTCATGCCGTCGCGGTCGTAACTGTCGCTGATGGTTTCGAGCAGAAACTCGCCCGTCACGTTGTCGATGTCGTCGAACCGCAGCAGTTCCAACTTCGGTGCGCACAGCACGCCGCTCTCCATCACATTTCGCAGAATGGTGGCGTTGAACAAAATGCCGCTCTCTGCCGCCTGACGCGCAATTTGCTTCAGGTTCACGCTGTAGATTTGCAAGGCGTAACTGCGTAGAAATTCGGCGTTGAGGGCAGGACTTTCGCTTTGCCCAACAGGAGGCAACTGCGCCACATCGCCCATCAGCACCAGTCGGCAGCCGATGCCGCTATACACATAGTGGATAAGGTCGTCGAGCAATCGGCCTGTGCCAAAGAATGAGCCTTCGCTGCTGTTGGAAATCATCGACGCCTCATCTACGATGAAAATGGTGTCGGTGTGCTTGTTCTCGGCAAGCGAAAACCCATCAGAGAGGTAACTGTTCTGGCGATAGATTTTGCGGTGAATGGTGTAGGCTGTATGCCCAGAATATTCCGTGAAAACCTTCGCCGCACGCCCTGTGGGAGCCAGCAGCACCGTCTTGCGACCGCGACAGGTGAGTGCCTTCACAATGCCGCCAATCATCGAGGTTTTACCAGTGCCGGCATAGCCATTCACCAGCATCACCGCCTGTGGGTGGCCGTAGAGCATGAAATGGGCAAACGCCGCCAGCAGTTCCATCTGCTCATCGTTGGGCTCGTAAGGCAGACAGTTGATTACTTCTGTGGCAAACTCGATGCTGCGTGCGTCTGTGGTGCTGACACCTTCAGGGAGTAAGTTATGCGTTTTCACTAAATCCATATCACAAATTTATGAAAATTTTGCTACAATCAAGCAAAATTTCACTATCTTTGCACTCGCATTTGTAGCGCAACGGCAATTTCGCATTGCCAAGAGCGCACGCGCAAATGGAGTGATGCTCGAGTGGCTGAAGAGGCACGCCTGGAAAGCGTGTAATCGTCAAAAGCGATTCGGGAGTTCGAATCTCCCTCACTCCGCTAAAACACGCTAACAATCAACAAGTTAGCGTGTTTCCTTTTAAGGTAGATTTCGCCCGATAGTTTAAAAAAAAGCCCTACTTTTACGATTTTTGCCGATTGATTGACGACCTTTTACGATTGTTGCAGACGATAGACTCGCAAAATACTCGCAAAAAACTCGTCGGAAATTATGAGGTTAAGTCTTTGAGAAGCAAAGGTTTACATGGTAGGCATTTGTTAAACTATGGCAAACTTAAAAATTTACTTGGACATTCGTCACGTTAGCGTGAAGACCAAGGAAGCCGGACTCAAAGTAACCGTGTTCCACCACGGTCGTACCGCCTACATTCCGTTAGGCGTTAGTCTAAAACCTGAAAACTGGGACGCTACCACCTGTGCGGTAGTAAAGCACCCACGTCGCAAAACTCTCAACGAAGAAATCAAGACAAAAGTCGCTGAGTATCAACTTGCTTTGACACAGCTTGTTGCAAAGTATGATGTTGATACACTCAGCGTCAACGAGCTTAAAGATATGCTCGTGGAGTGGAAGAACAGCGACAAAATCCGCATTGACGACAACTGCGTGATGAGTGTTTTCGGTCGGTTTATGGAACATAAGACCGGACGCACCAAAAACCTCTACGAGTGCACCGAGAAGAAAATCCGTTCATTCCTCGGCAAAGAGGCTGACCGTCTGCGTTTTGAGCAAGTGAACGTGGAGTGGCTTCACCGCTTCAACGACTACCTTGCTCAAACCGCACCATCGGCAAACTCACGCAGTATTCACATGCGCAATTTCCGTGCAATCTTCAACTATGCGATAGACAACGAGATAACCACAAATTATCCGTTCCGTCGCTTCAAAATCAAGGGCGAGCCTACACGCAAACGCAACTTTGACGTGGAGACCTTGCGAGCCATTTTCAATGCCGATGTGCTTGACCCTTGGATGGTGCGTTACCGTGACTTGTTCAAGCTCACGTTTATGCTCATCGGCATCAACTTCGTGGACCTTTGCAACCTTAAAGACGTAAGAAATGGTCGCATTGAGTACGTCCGTGCAAAGACACACAAGCTCTACTCCATCAAATTAGAGCCGGAAATCGAGGCGATTATCGCCAAATATCGTGGCGATATTCACCTGCTTAACTATATGGATACATATAAAGATTACCGCTCATTCTATATGAACACCTGCACCGGGCTGAAGGCTATCCGTGAGCGTCTTGCCGAAAAGAACATCGTGAACATCGACACGCTCACCACCTATTGGGCTCGCCACTCGTGGGCGACGATAGCCGCCAGCCTCGACATTCCGAAAGAAACAATCGCCGCCGCATTGGGGCACAGCAGCCACACGGTCACTGACATCTACATCGAGTTTGACTACCGCAAAGTCGATGAAGCAAACCGCCGTGTGCTGAACTGGGTTCTCTACGGCTACGAGGGCGGATATGAACCGCAAGAAGCGGAGCAACCTGTGCCGACAATGCCATCGCTAAGAGAGGTGAAATCGAGCCGAAACGTGGTCGGTTTTGGGTTCGGAAAAGTGGTCTAAAAAGTGTTCTACTTTGCGTTCTACTTATCGTTCTACTCTTTGTTCTAACTAACGTTCTATCAATCGTTTCGGTGTTCGATTGGGTGTTCTACCCCTATGTTCTACTTTGGCAGCAAAAATCCCCACTTCAAATGAGGTGGGGATTGCCATAAATAGAGGGTGGAAAAATCAGTCCTTGACCGGATAGAAGCTGCCCTTGATTAACTGCGACATTCCTTGTGATGTGAATGTTGCAGTTAACTTTTCGCAGACGTAGCGTTTGCCACGAATGATGAAAAGGCTGCGAGGATTGGGGATTGTGTCGGAGAGAAACTTAAACGTAGCCTTTTGCTTTGGGTTCACTTGATAGACAGTGCGGTATTTGTTCAAAATCTTGTTGTTGAGCCGCAGAGTGGTGTGAGGACGGAAGTAACTTCCCCAGTCCTCCGCTATCACCACATCTTCGGTGTAAGGGTACGGGAGTTTGCCGTCGTAGTCGGCGGCAGCGTCCCACCACCCGATATAGATTTTGTCGTAATACTCGCTCTTTTTGTCCTTCTCGCCGGCTTCGATGTTCTGCACCGAGACAGGCTGATAGAAAGTATTGTCGATGCGCTGCTTGCGTTCCTCGCGGCTTTCGCCACGAACAAACGAGGCATCGCCCGAAGTGTCGTTCTCGTCGTAGCCCGAAAAAGCGAGGAAAAGGCAACGTCCGTATGTGGAGTCCGTGAAGTCAATCCATGCCGGAATAAACTCCACCTCGTTCTCCTCCGCCTCCTCGCTGTCATCGACAATGCGACCACCGAACAGGTTTACAGGCTGCAAAATGCACTTGTAAGAATATCTGTTCGGAAGCCAATCTCGCTTCTCGACGAGAGTTTTCTCAACGGCACGAATGACGAAGTAAATGTCGAGGTCTTTTGCGTAGAGCAACTTACCTATAGTCGAGCCACGCCCCGAATTGCCGTCCCACGTCGCATAACTCTTGTTAGCGGTGAGCAAAGCATTTAGTGTGTCATACTGCACAGCTCCGCTGCCCCACGACTTGATAAACCAGTCGCAGGAATAGAACTTCCACATCTCGTGGTCGCACTCCGCATAGACAAGGTTCTTCGACTCGCGATATTCGCAGTTATCGTCCTCCACCGTGACTTCCACGGTGTGCTCGTCGATGACCTTGTCAATAGCCACCGGCGGCAGTGCGGCAAGAATGTCCTTAGAGTAGGCGAAACCGATGTGACGGCTGCGGTGGTCGATGTCGAACTCCGCTTCAAGAAAAGGTTCGAGCTTCTCGAAGAACTCCGCCACGGTCCAGTGCGGCAAAGCCCTGGCGAACTTCGGCATGTGCCAAGCGTAAGGGAGCGTGTTGCATACGAGCAGATAGCGGTGTTCCTCCTTTTCTTCCCACGCCGTAAAATCGTAGGTGTAGCCCACAGCTTCGCAAATCTTCTTCACGATATAGAGCAGATAAGGCTGCCACGATAAGCCTGTCGTGTCGTCGTGCCACGAATACGAGCCATTGACGTACTTCGTGCAGTTCTGAATGTTGCCCGAAGCATCATTCACCCACGGCAAGGCGACAAAAGAGAGATTGTAGAAGCCGTCATTCCAGGCACGCATCGGCGTGATTGCCGAAGTGTAAACCGTAGTCGGCGAACCGAGGTCAAGTTCGTTGATGTAGATGTCATCGAAGGTAGTGTCGAAGTTCACTTCCGAGCGACCTTCGAGGAATTGCGTTTTCACTTCGGATTGTGAGATTTCCGTCACGACGATAGAGCCACGCAGCACGAGTGCACGGTCAATGATTTGACAGTCGAAAATCACCTTGTTTGCCGCCACGTCGGCACGGTTGATGTTGCCGAAGATAGCGAGGTTCTGCGAGCACCCACGTAGCGGAAAGGTGATTGTGAGCGAGTAGCCGTCAGAGCCGCTGAAAAGGCGGTTGTCGGCAATATATTCAAACGAAGTGTTCTCCTTGAGAGCAGCGAGTTTGCCGTTTATTAGAATCTTCATTACTTGCGAGTTTTAGGTGATTTATTGCGTAAAAGTCTTTCGTAGTCGTCCTGTGCCTTGTTGATGCCTTTGTCGCCGGTGACGGTAGCCACAGTGACAAAAGGCTCGTTCAATCTCTCATTCAGCCTGTCGAGTGTCTGCTCGATCTTCGTGTTAGGCGAAGTTTGAGCAGGAACATTAACGATGACATTAGGCTGAACGGATTGTTGCGGCTGCGAAGCAAGAAACATCGGAGCGGTGATAGAACGCGACACATCGGCTGCGTTTAGCGATCCGATAGTGTTAGTTCTCTGGGCGTATTCGAGTGCCTCGATAATCGGGCGAGTTTTCGGCGACTTCACAAGTTTCTGTGAAGCCACCCATTCCCCTGCGTGAACGATGCCGACAGGTTCATTGGAACGACCGTCGGGAGTAAAACCGCCCGCAGAATAGCCCTGCGCCTCCGCAGCCTGCTGCTGTTTCTTGATAGCCGCAATCTGAATCATACCGGCAGCCACAGCCATACCAGCCGCAATAGGAGCAAGAATATAGCCGATGACCGGGATAGCGGCGGCAGAGCCGTAGGCAGAAATGGCGTTTTGAGCCGTTTGCGCCACCGCTTGGATAACCTGCATGGCGAACATCTTGCGGTTCGCCTCGTTCTTCGCCTTGGCGATTTCCTTTTCCTTTTGCGCCTCGAGTTTCTTCACCTTGTAGGAGTTGCCCTCGGCAGCGGAGATTTCCTTGTCGTAGCGTTTCTCGATTGCGGCAGTCTCGATTTCGAGTTCCGCCTGAATAAGAGAAGAAAGCGAAGAAAAGATAGCACCCATTCCCGAAGTCAGCGTGGATATAGCACCCTGCATCGCCTTTCCACCGTCGCCATTCAGCCACTCCACTGAGTCGGCAATGGCACGCTGCATCCTGTTGCGTTCATCTTCCTCTGCGAGCAAACCATAACGCTTTTGCAGAGCGAGCTTCGCTTGCTGAAAAGCCTCCTCGATGCGCAGTTTTTCGTCCGCATTGTCGCCGGCAGCGGCAATTTCGCGGTCATAGACAGTCTGCAATAGAGCCAAATCGGCATCGTATTTGGCTTGCCGTTCCTGCGGATTGTCGCCGAAAAACTCCTTCTTCATCGAGGCGAGTTTGCGCTCGTTTTCCTCCGTTTCACGTTGGCGGCGTTGCATCTGCGCAATGAGCAAAGACTGCAACTGCTGCTCCGCCTGAAGCCGCTCCTTTGAGCCTTCGGCATAAATTTTAGAGAGATTTTGCTGATGCAGAATTTCGTACTCCTCGATACGTTGGTCGTAAGTTTCCTTGGAGATTTGACCGTCGATGTAAAACTGCTTCACCTCCGCCATTTGAGCATTATAGCGGTCATTTTCAGCGTCCACCGACTGCGAGAGCAAAGCCGCGTCGGCGTGCTGCTGTTGCTTCATCTGCGCCTCACGCCACTTTGCAGTAATCTGCAAACGCTCGTCCTCCGAGAGGTCAGTGTGCAACAGTTGCCTTTCGTAGAACTCCACAGCGATGCGGTCCATTTCGGCAGTATAGGCAAGATAGTCCTTCTTGCCGGTAGCGTAAGCGATACGAGCCGAAGCCTCCTCACGCTCACGCCATCGTTGCTCCTCCGCAAAGCGGTCGGCAACGACAGTAGAGCCGCCACCGCTGCCACCGCCGCCGTTAGGAATATTAACGTCGCTCACACTTCCGGCATCGGCGATAGCCGCCTCCGAGACGTTATATTTCTGACGCAGATACTCGTTAGCCTCATTCAGTTGCCGCTGCTTCGTGATATTGGCATTATAAGCAGAGCGAGAAGCGTTCAGTGTCTCGCCTGTCGAAGCCACCTTGTTAGCGTAGGGAGTAACATTGACTAAGCCACCGGCAGCTGCATCGGTAGAGTTTGTATAAGCAATGTTATTCTCTTGCTCGCGAGCACGGTTCCAATCAGCAACCGCAGCATTGTGAGCACGTTCGTCAGCCTCCATTTGTGCCCTCAAACCGGGAGCCTGCTGTTCCAAGGTAAGAAGTTCCTTTTCGTTCTCCTCGATTTTAGCCGCAGCGGCACGAGCGCGAGCCACCTCGATGATAGCGTCACGGAGATTATTGTACTGCGTTTTCGCCTTACCCACCATAATCTCCTCCGTCGAAAGATTCTTGAAATAGTCAGGATAGAGCTTCTGCAAGCGTTCCGCCGCCTTTCGACGCTCATCTTTCGACTTCGCTTCATCGACCGCAGTCTTGTAGAGAGCCTCTACACGGCTCATCTCGTTAGCCGCAGACTGCGCAGCCGCCTCCGACAAGTCGGTGAGGCTTTTCTTGTATTCCTCCATTTCCTTGCGAGCCTTTTCCTCCTCGGCACGCTGCTGCTTAAATTTCTGTGTGAGGTTGTAGATGCCGACGCCGAGGGCAACGACAGCGGAGATTATCAGCCCCCATGGAGATGCCTTCATCGACTGATTAAGGAACGTGATAGCCGTACCTGCGGCCTTAGTTCCTTTCGTGAGGGCTATAATCGCCACATCACACAGCCCCACCACATAGCGGAATGCCGAAACGATCGTCTTGCCCGACAGCAAGACAGCGTTCCACGCCAATTGAGCCACCTTAGCCACAGCAATAGTAGCATAATACGAGGCGATAGCCGCCACGAGAGGCACAATAACACGGCGGTATTCAATAAGGAACGACACTATCGTGTTAAGGACACGGAGGAAAATTCCCGAAGAAGTATAGATATGCTTCATAACCGGATAGAGTTTTTCTCCGAGTTCGATAGCGAGTTCCGTTACACGCTTCCTTGCCTTGTCGATAGCCGCCTGAGCCGTGTTATTGAATATTTCATATTCCTTGGTCGCTGACGAAGCTTCACGGAAAGCCTTGTCAGCCTCGCCCATCTGCCATTTCACTTCGTCGAGGTGCATGGCGAGCGTGGAAAGCACCTGCGACACACGAGCCGCATCGAGACCCATCTCCTTGAACGCCGGGGCGAGCATCATCGTGGCATTCTCGAAGCCCACGTCCTTACCCATATTCTGCAATGCTTCAAGGAACATCAGCAAGCCGTCTTTCGCTGAATGCTTCAATGTCTCATTAAGTTTTTCAGCGTCCATTCCGAGCGTGGCGGCAAACTCGTGGTTCTTGTTGGCAAGGTTCATAATCACCTTTTGGATAGCTGTTGCCGACATCTCCACCTTTTGGCCGTTGGCATCGAGGACAGCGCCAAAAGCGAGGATTTGCGGAATTGTAAGACCGGCTTGCGAGCCGATACCAGCCATACGTTGTGCAAACTCCACAAGATAAGGCTTAGAAGCCGTACAGTTTTGCGACAGCACATTCACCGTAGAGCCGACGGCAAGCATCGCATCTTTGGTGCCGAGCAGTTCCTCGACACCGAAGATGTTAGTCAACTTGGCGATGGTCTGCGTGGCACCCTCTCCGAGGTCCACGAGAGCCACGTTGATGATGTCCGCGGCTTCCACATAACCTTGTACCGATTCGAGCGTATTCTTTCCGAGGCGACCGGCTTCTTGGGCGAGTTCGTTCAACTTCTCACGAGAAGTGCGAGTGTCCATCTTCTTAAACGCCTCATTCAGTTCGAGCACCTTTTGCTCCGTCAGCCCCGTGTACTTTCGGGTGTTGGCGAGTTCTTCCTCCATTTCAGCGAAAGCGTTCACCGCCTTTCGACCCGCCATAACCAAACCGGTGATAGCGGCAGCAAGCCCCATAATGAAAGTTTGAGCATTGTTGAGCCACATATTCATTCTATCCCACCGGGATTGCTGAGTTGCGAGAGTGGCATTGACCTTTTGCAATTCAGTTTTCACCGCCTTAATCTTGGCGACGTGAGCGTCCCAAGCGGCGGTGCCGCGTTGAATGCCCGACAACTGCGACTGCAAGGTTTTCAGCGTCTTGTTCAGTTCCTTAGGCGAAGCCTTGTCAAGGCGACGGAGCACTTGGTCAGCGGTAGCTGCCGAGCCTTGCAGTTGAGTAATCATTCGGTTGGTGTTGGAGAGTTCACGTTGCAGTTTACGCATCGTAGCCTTGTCGCCGGCGGTAGCCGCTTTGGCGATTTTCTTCTCCAAGTTCTGAGCCTCACGTTGAAGCGTGGAGAGCATTTGTTGCGCCTGTTTGCCGTTCACCGAGAGAACGACATTGGCAGTTGAAGTGTAGTTAGCCATATAGGAGTGTTTATTGTTTAGAATTTATCGTTTAGCGAGTGGTATCAGGGAAGAATGTGCTCTAAGTGCATTTTCCCGGGACACTCAAATTTGTTGCTTTGAGTAGCAAATTTGAGCGAAAATTTTGGCACCATAAAAGACACTGGCACAGCGTGTAAAGTGTGAAAAAATGGGGCGAAAATTTGGCAAGTTTTCAGTTTGTTAAGGGCTGAAAACGCTAATCGGCTATGAAATAGCCGATTAAGGGGTGCAGGGGAAGTATTCCGCCTGCTACCGTCTGTAAAGACCCCCCACCGCCCTCAATCGTTTTTCCGACTTCGCCCTCGCTCTCCGAGCGGAATATGCGAGCGATGTGCGGTCAAATCGTTGGCGTGAGAGCCAAAATCGGCTTGCCGAATTTGGACTCCACGGCAACACCTATCTCTTGCCTTGGCAAGGTAATACACTGCGAAGGGCGGTGATGACGAGGCTGTGCGCAATGGAGATGATGACGGCGAGAGCGGAGCGGATTTGGAGTTGTTCAGGCAATTAGTGGCGATGCCGCCGAAGAAGTGTCGTCGGGCTGCTTGCAGTTCGATGTCACTGTGCGGTGTCGCCACGTTAAGACTGCCCGAACAAAACTCGAAAGCAGAGCAGCGGCAGCCGTCATAGGCGCAATGGAGTTAGTGCCACGTCGCACCGCACTGAGCGAATAATCAACAGAGCCGTAGGCGAATAATGCGAGTGCACCGCTATGTTGGGAAGGAGGCGATGATAGTAACTATCCTGCTCGCAGTGGAGAACGGAGCGAGAAGGCTCTGCCTAAAAGCACTTTGAACAAGGGAGGTATCAGACAACAGCGTTAGCCGTTGAAAGAGTGTGTAGCAAAGCGGTAGCGGTGTGCAGCAGCGGAGTTGGAGCAGATACCGTAGGAGCACAGCGAGTGCGGTATCGCGGAAACGTAGAGGCTTCACATTGCTATACTCTCTTGTTCCGATGCACCGACCGGGCGGTGAAACCGCTGTTCTGAGTGCAAAGGCAAAAGACTTCCGCGGAGGGCGCAACGGAGAACGTGGAGAGATTGCATCATCGCTTCCGGGTGGGAGGGGCATCTATGAGCACTCGCCATAGCGTAGCGAAAAATGAAAATCGTTTCTCGTTAATCGTGGCAACGCCAGTTGCGAGCCTTGAGCCGAAGAACGAGAAACGTCAAATCAATGCAGCCAATGGAAGTATAATTGTCGGCTAAGCTCGTGCGGAGAACGGAACGAGCGGACGACAGCACAAAGGCAGTTGGAGCATAGGTCGGTTTCGGAGCGGCTTGACGGAAGGAGTGTGTGAGAAAGCGGAAGCGGCTCAATGACCGGGCGACGGAGCAGACACCGTCGAGTGCAGCGAGTGCGGTGTCGCGGAGGCGTATAGGTCAGGGAGTTGGCACAATCTCCTGTTCCGAACCCGACCGATTACTGCTCGTACTGCCGTGCCGTTGTCCGCCGTGGAGGGCGAAGCGAAGAATGTTAGCCGACGTGTTCCATTGGCGACAAATCCGCTTTGCCGTAAGGCGAATAATGCGAGTGCACCGCTAAAAGGGAAAGAAGGCGATGACAGTATAACTCCTGCTCGCAGTGAAGAACGTAGCGAGAAGGCTCTGCCTAAAAGCACTTTGAACAAGGGAGGTATCGGACAACAGCGTTAGCCGTTGAAAGAGTGTGTAGCAAAGCGGTAGCGGTGTGCAGCAGCGTAGTTGGAGCAGATACCGTATGAGCGCAGCGAGTGCGGTATCGCGGAGACGTAGAGGCTTCACATTGCTACACTCTCTTGTTCCGATGCGCCGACCGGGCGGCAGAGCCGCTGTTCTAAGTGCAAAGGCAAAAGACTTCCGTGGAGGGCGCAACGGAGAAAGTGGAGAGATTGCATCATCGCCTTCGGGTGGGAGGGTCAAAGATGAGCACTCGCCAAAAGCGAAGCGACCTATCCTCACGGACAAGTCGCCTACTTATGAAAAAACTTTACTTACTATGTAGTTTAATGAAGAAAAAGAGTATGATTGCAATGGCAAGAAAAACCAAAATCACGCTTCCGTCAGGAGGCTTATAAACACCGGAACTCTCAGAGTTCGTATTATCCTCGCGTTGCGTTGTGCGGTGAACCGCCAACGTGTCAATAACTACGGAGTCTGTCTTGACAGACTGATTTACAGACGTTTTGCTGGCGATTGAGGCGTGTCGGGCGCGGAGGTGCAACCGGGACGGTTGCGCCGCAGCAACCGCCGCCGATGAGCGACAACTATCAACAATCGGCTCGACGTAGATGTCGAGGCTGTCGAAGTCGCCAGACCACGACGCAACCATATCAAGGAGCGACTGCGACGACGATGTGGTTGCTGTCGTATTCGTCAGCCGGACATCTTCGGAAAAATCCGACTGCACTTGCTTCTGCGAGCGGCACGAGCAGAGCAAAATCAACGAAAGGAGAACTAAAGTTCGCATAGCCCCGAAGTCTTGACGTTAAACGAAGGACAGGCTTTAGCCGCAAACTCGTTGTGACCGTGAACGCTTGCGTTCGGGAAACGGCGGCGCAGTTCGGTGATGAGCCGAACGAGCGACTGCTTTTGAGCCTCGGTGCGAGTGTCCTTAGGCGTTTTGCCATTGGAGGCGCAGCCACCGATGTAGCAAATGCCGATTGAGTTGGCGTTATGCCCCAAACAATGAGCACCGACCTCCTCAATGGCTCGTCCTTTGTGAACGCTGCCGTCAAGGTAAATCACGAAGTGATAGCCGATGCACTTGAAGCCACGCTTCTTGTGCCAGGCATCGATGTCGGCGACCGTGAAGGCTTTGCCTTCAGGTGTCGCAGCACAATGAATGATAATTTCGTCAATCTTTCTCATTTGTTCTTGTATTTATAGTGGTAGTCAATGCCGAACAGCGAACCGACAAAAGTCAGGATTTCGCCGAAGGCGATAAGCACTGAGTTGTCGATAACGCCGGTAGGCGGAACGATAAAACCTGCGATGAGCAACCCTGCGCCGAGTACGATAAGTACCACGGCTGAAATGAGTTGCAATTTACTGTCGATTCGTTTCATAATCTATTGTGAATGTGAAAAATAATTCGTAAATTTGCAGTGTATTGAGGTGAGCGTATGCTTATCTCTTGGTATTCCGTTGGGCGACTGCTTTACGGTTTTTGTAGATGTGGGCGAATGCTTACATCTTTTTTATTTACCCAAGTGAAATTCTTTCGTGCAAGGGTCAAAAATCACGGAAAACTCGGCGAGATTTGAAACCAAATGAGCCGGTGTTATTGTAGCAAAAACATTGTTGAATGATTTCGCGAAGCCGATAGCGAAGCGGAAACGCCGCATCAGATAAGTGCCGTGGTTGCTCGTGACCCGAACTTTCTTTTTTCCCCACGGCACATACATTTTCTCGTCAGTACCTTTAGCACCGACCACATACTTCGCCTCGTAAGAGTGCGAAATTAAATTGTTACCAAGGTGATGCCAGTCTTCGAGTGGAGAGGTTCGGAACATCACAAAACCGCTTGAGTCAAACTTTACATCGTTCGGTAAGCCGCCGATGACGTGCCAACCTTTGTTTTTCGCACCACGTTTTCTATCAGGATAATTTTCCAAAGTGCAACGATTTCGTTTTGAGGTAAAGCGAAAAATGAATGGATAATAGCCGTTTTTGGTGTAGTATGAGGCGTTATAGACGTGGAGTTTCCCATCGATAATATCCACTGCAATGCGAGGACAATCAGTCTTCGCCTTTATCGATGTTATAGTCGAACTATTGTCTTGAACGGATTTCTGCGTAGCAGCCAAATCGTCGTTTGTCACTTGCAGATTTTCCGTGAGGTCGGCGATGCCCTCCGAACAATAGTTCGCCACTTCATCTACACGATTCAGCAGTTCTCCGTTAGTCGAAACGGTAGTTTCGAGAGTGGAAACCTTGGAGGCGAGTTCCGTGTGCGACTTTTGCAATGAGGCAAGCCCTGTGCGAGTGCTATTAAGGTCACTGACCTGTTGCGCTCGCATTGCACCGGCTCGTTCGGTAGTGGCTTGGCGAATGAACACCGCATCTTTGAGTGTCATTGTTATACCGTTAATCAAGTGCGACGTTGTGATGTTCATTAGAACATCGTTTCGGTCTGCCGAACCTTGTTCGAGTTTGTAAAGAGCGTTCGGAACAGCCGCGATGTTAGCGACAAAGTTCTGAAAAGCATCGTAGATGGCTTTATATTCCTCGTCGGAGGCGGCAGAGTTGATAAGGTCTGCGAGTCGTTGGAGCAGAACGCCGAGCGATTCGGGTGAGATACTGTCCTTTTGCGACAGTGCCCGAAAATCGCTGATAAGTTGAGTAATGGTTGTAATATTGATAGCCATAATCTTTGATTTTTCAGCAAAGGTATAGTCTATCACTGTTCTGCGAAAAGACACGAATTTCAGAAAAAAATAGTAACTTTGCGTTTGTATAATAATAACTTCAAAATCTCGGATATGAAAAGTATATGCGCGTTCATTGCCTCAATCTTGGCTTGTGTTTTGTCGGCTTCAGCAGAAATCCCTGAAAAGGCAATCCCTTTTATTCTGGATTCTCATTTATATATACAGGGAGTCGTGGCAGATACAATTCCAGTGTCGTTAATATATGACACTGGTGCAGACAGATTGTATATGGATAAGGACTATATGGACTTATCGACATTTGGCAAATTGCCATATAAAAAAGGCAAAGCTAAAATGGGTGGTGCAGGCAACGATGGATTGCAGACCGTTACCATCATAATAGATACAATTCCGCTTCAAATGGGTGATGTTATTTATAAAGAGCATATTACTCCGATTATAAATCTGCGTGAGATATTAGGCCGTCATACTGACGGAATGATTGGTAATAACGCGGTGTTTAATAGGCCTCTGTTGGTGAACTATACTGATGGATATTTGCTATCGCTGGATAGCCTTTCGGCTCCATTGCTTGAAGGATATACAAAGCTGCCAGCTCATTTTAATGATAATAGAATAGATATTGAATGTGAGTTAAAAATTGACTCGGTTCAAAGCGTCAAAGGTACTTTTAGACTTGATTTGGGCTGTGGCAGTACAATAATTCTCACTAATGCAGCGAGAAAAGGTCTTGACTTGACCGGTAAACCGCAAGCACAATGCTATTATTCAAATATGGGTGTAGGAGGAGATGGTACAGACGTTAATTTCAGAGCAGATTCATTTAAGTTCCTTGACGAACTGTATAATGTAGTAGTATCAGCATCATACAATACAGAAGGAGCATTATCGGACAGAGCGCATCTGGGAATAATAGGTAATGACATATTATGTCATTATGATTTAATAATCGATGCGCCCAATAATACGCTTTATGCTCGCAGGAACGGCAATGACGACAATTCTTATCAAAAAAGTTCCAAGATACACATGGGGTATCTTGATAGAACTGATATTACCGATGGTTGGATTGTTAGCAGTATGTATGAGGGAGGCATCGCACAGAAAGCCGGATTTGAAATAGATGATATTATATTGTCGATAAATGGACGACCTGTAAAAGAAATATCATGGGAGGAACAGCGCAAGGGCCTCGGCTTAACCGGTAGTACCATTTACGAAGTAAAGAAAAAGAATGGCGAGATAGTTACCTATATACTTGTAATAGATAAGGAAATTATTTAGTTACATCCCGGCGCATAACATCAGGGTTGAGAGCATTTGAAATAGCGTTGCAGAATTGCTTGCCGAGGTTGTCGGCATAAAATTCCTGAATGTTCATCACCGAAGCGAAGTATTTTCGTGAGAACCACCTACGGCGTTTGCGGCGGTTGACGAAACCGTCGCCCAAGTCGCCCGAATTGCCGCGAGGCGTATTCGAGCCGGTGCCGTAGTCCACGAAAATGCCGTAAGTGTTGAACGATTGGGCGAGCGTGATTTGCGTAAACTTGCCGTCGGCAGTCATGCGCACCGCCATCGTGGAGCGGTACAACGCTCCCGTGTCAATCACGCCGAGCAATGAAATTTGCTCGCGCCATATCTTAACCATTGTCGAGTTGAAAGCCGTAACGTATTTACGGCGTTCCTCAAGTTGTTTATCCCCACTCATCGGCATTGTATCTTAAATCCGTGAACACATCAACCGCCACTTGGAAATAAGCGCAGGCACAGCCGGAGAAGAAATATCGGTCAATCTCGTTGAACGATATTCGGGGGTCAAGGTAGATGCAGTTCTGCTCTAACTTGACTCTCTCCAGGGTGAGCACCGACATCAGTTGTCGGAACAGTTCGCGCATTATTTCCATACACTCGTTGCGAGCGTCCATATCGTCTAAGGCGTGACGCATAGCGAGAAACACGGTTTTGATGCGACGAGTGCGAGGCGTGTTGTTGAGTTCCGTATAGCCGTCGGCGATGTCGCTGACGCAACAAAAGGCGGAAGCCTGTTGCATGGCGTGAAGTGCTTCCTCGAAGCCTTCAAGCCCCGACACCTTGCAGAAGGTAAAACCTTCGGCAATAGCAAGTTTATTATTGGCAAGCAATTCGCTGAAGAATTGCGTTGCGTTCCAATCATTTTTTATCATTGATTAGAGCGTTAATCTGTTTATATTCCTTTGCTTGTGCGTTTAACTCCGTTAAAGCACGCCAAGTATCGAGCGAAAGAATTTCCTTTTCCTTGGTAATGTCACCTTTAGTGAGAGCACGAATTTGAGCGTCCATCGACTCTTGTAGTTGTTTGCCGATGTTCGGTGAGCTGCCGAGAAGGTTTTCAGCGTTGGCGGTAGCCGGCTGAAAAAAATCCGAAAATCGTCGGGCAAACATATCTTTGAGCGAAGCCACCCAGTAAAAGATGCTGATACGTTCTTCGGGTGAGAGGGAAGCCGAACAACCGGGATAAAGAACGTGTGCAAGGTCGTCGAGCAAAGCATCTTTTTGCGTGGAGAGAAAACCTTGATAAAGGTTTTCCACCACGATATACGTTTCAAACGGCACGCCTTGAAACTCAGCGTCCACGCTTGCGTGGTTGCGGAGTTTTCTTAGGCGTACAGGCGATGCCGGTATCGCATCGAGCCAGCCGAGTGAGGGAATCACCTCGGCGAGTTGCGTACCTGAAGTTTGAAACAGATTCTTTCCGTGCTTCAGCAGGAAAGAGTTCTTGTCGTGGCGAGCTATAACCTTACAGCCGCTGAAGTGAAGCAGCGCGAGCGTCTTTATCTCGTCAGCGGCAAACTCCTTGGCGATAAGCGAATAGACGTAAAGCAGTTGTGCGTCGTCGAGTTCGTGCCATCCTTGCGGCACATTGAGATTTATCGAAATGGTGTTCATAAAACGAAGTTTTTGGCAAAGGTAAAGCACACGGCAGACCTTAGAAAAGACAGAAAAAGGCTCCCGATGTGGGAGCCTTTGTTGTCGATGAGGGCTTAATCTTTACATTCTTGAATGGAGATTGTATAGACTTCATCGAGGATTTCCGTCGCGATAGCGAGCACTTGTTTCCACGCATCGTAACGATTATTGGCGAAGATCTGTGAGATGTGCAGGTCCGAATAATCTTCATAAGTTACGAACGAGAAGTAATTTCTTTTGCCCTCTGGCAGAACGGCGTTAATGTCGTTGAGATAAATGGAACGATGTTCCCTGCGAGTGTTGTCTGTTTCAGTCATAATTGAACGAATTTTAAGAGTTATGTGCCGAAGCACGTTAGATTTTACGAACAAACCAAGAGAAGCGGCATAGTGAGCGACTTGTCAAGGATTGGTCTGCGTCCTCGGAAGAATGAGAATGGCAGCCAACGTGCTTGTCCTTGACTTAGTGAACGCCGATTCTAACTTTGTGAAATAAAATCAGTGCTCCGTGTCATAACTCTCGTTCAAGTATTGCGGACAACCGAAGCCGAACTCGTTTCTCTCAACGGCTGCCGTTCGGTATCAAAAGAAATACCCTCGTGATTCCTTTTTATTCTTGAAGATTTGAGGAGCAAACAACTTCGCCGTTTCCGATGCGTGCCACTCTGGAAACAAGTCAGGAAATCGTCGAATGTGGTTTACCACGTCTATCATATCTCTCATTCTGATTGAGCCGCCATTGAGCAAATCAACGACTTGCCCTCGAATGGCGTTGATGACGCGAGCAAGGTCTGCCGTGTGCGTCTTCCGCAGCACCTCGTTTCTCAGCCGCACCATAAGTTCGGGTGAGAAAAACTCCTCGGCAAGAGATGCCTCGATGTCGAGTATCATTGGGCGAAGTGCGAGATAACGCTCCCACTTCGAGCCTGTACCTTTCACTTGGTCGGTGATGGCGAGGTCGGGAAACAGCGTTTCACCGAAGAACGAAGCCTGCGAGGAAGTGAGCCACTTACTCGCACCGACAAGTGCCGGCAGCAGATTGCCGATGCAATCGTCGCGGTAGTCGGCGAGCGAGGCAATAAGACGGTCAACACGTTCTTTCGATGCCGGAGCGATGTTTTGGTTGCTGACCACTCCAAAGCCATTTGGAGTAAGCACCAAATCGAGCGAAGGGATAGCCCGACGAAGTGCCTCCGAGGCAATGAGTTTTGCAGTAATGATGCGGATAGGATTGTCGGTAGTGTAGCCGCAAATAGTGTTGAAAGTAATAGTGGAAACGAAAGTTTCAATCACCCAGTTCTCCGCAAGGTCAATATCGACCTTGACCTTGTCAAAGAGCGACACCTCGCCTTTGACCGTTGCGAACACATTAGGCAGGTAGTGCCGCAATGTGTCGTCATTCGTTATCAGTTTCGCCATTTGTAGTAACTTGTTTAGCGTCGGCGTGTTCGTCGAGCGTGGTTAATTGAATAAACGGACAATCAGGCACGACACCTTTCCACCCATTGAAGCGAATGATAATTCGATGGACGGTGAAAAGCAAGTCGTGATACGGCTTTTGGAGTGCCTGTGCGATGGTGTAGAGTTCTCGTTTGTCGGAGCCGGAATTGTTCGACTGCGACTTGCCGGGCACACTGCCCACAAGATTACTATGCACACGCATAGTAAAGCAGAACATATTCACGGCCTCCTGAATGTCGGTGCTCCAGTCACCTCCCTCCTTGGAGTCATCAATTTTGTTGATGACCACATCGTGCTGCTCCTTGCCGTCGGGCGTAACGTAGAACGTGGAGAACCAGGCTTTGCCGCTGTTCTCCGCCCCGGTGAGGAAGTCGAGAATGCTTTGCTTCTCCTGCACGATGCGCTCCTGCTGCTTGCGGCGGTCGGTGATTCCCTCACTGCGGAAGATGGATTCCCAATACTTTTGAGAAATCTCGATTTGGTACTTGATAGGTGCGGAATTGCGGAGTTTCGACTCCTTGGCAAGTCCGATGAGCTGCTTGATGTTATACCATTTCCCTTTGAACAGCGAAGCGTAATAAGGAATGGGATAATAAGTGCTGTCAGGGGTCGGTATTCGCGACACCACAGCAAACTTGCGGCAGGTCGTGTTCTTGGCGAGCCTGTCTTGCAGGTCTCGCCATGGAGCAGCCGCATCGAGCAACTCTATCACCTCAATGTCGCTCCGTGAGGCGATACACTTTCTCCAGTTTGCATAGAGCAAGCGAGTTATTCTGCCGTCCTTACCGGCAGGAGCGAAGCGGCAATAACAAGCCTCTTTGCGGAGCAGACGCACAATTTTTGTGCCGTCGCGAGAAAGGATAATCACACTCACGGCAAAACCAAAATGCTTGAAGTCCTGGCATACGCCGAGGTAGTACGAGGCGATGTCATTGTCAAGAAAGAAGTCCTCGACTTCGCTCTTGACGGCTGCGGAAGCAAGACAAGTGTCGTAGCGGAGACCGCTGCCGAAACAGACTTCTGCATTAAACATTTGGCATGTGGAGAGCGTCTCATCGTCCTCGATGAGTTTCAATATGTCGAATGGCATATTGTTGTCGCCTCCCCACGGCATATAAGAAAGCGTGTCGTCGATGATGACTGGCACGATGTCAACGTCTTCTTTGAAGACCGCTGACGAGTTCACTTGAAACGCCGCCCGAGCCGATAGGTTCGGTAGCGTTTCGACCGAGTTAAAATTTAGGTTATCCATAGCGAATGAAATAAGCGTTATAGAAATACTTCGCAGTCGTTAACGGCGAATATGCAACAATCTCTGATTTTGCGGATTTGCCCCGACGTGAGCAATTTAATATTGCGAGTTCCGGCATAAAAATCGTAGCGGAGCGAGATGCAATTATGCAGGTGAAGTATTTCACCGTTGGCTTTCCAAACGGAAATATCCACCGGGTCGCCGCTGTTAAGCATAGTGCGAGCCGTGGTAATATGTATAGAGCGTGCCATTATCTGAATGTATAATCGTAAGGTTCTGTGAATATACCTACGCCTAACGGATTGCGCTGTGCGATGCGGTTCTCCGCATATCGCCAAGTAAACTTAACCGTGTTAGGCTTTTCCGGGTCATCGGCAATCTCACTTGTGGAGTCTGTTATAAGTACCGGGCGGAGTGCGTCGAAGTCGCCGTCGTCAGGTGCACTCTCGTAGGGCGTTCGTACATCGTCTGAGCAGAACATCTGCTCGGCGAGCGAACACTCGTCGGCGGTCAATCCTGCTGACTGCACCTCGTAGGTCTGCTCACAAGTGGCATCGTAGAACTGCGACACACTGCCGAGGACTGCCAACGAGCGGTCAACCTTGGTTTTGGCTGTGGTAACAGCCGGCACAAAAAGACTGTCGCTCACGTTGAAGCAGTTGCGGAAGTAGAACGGACGAGTTCCGGCAAGCGACTTGTCGATGAAGAACGATGCGGCACGGTCGCCCACGCGAACAGTGAACGCCGTTAGTTCTATCTCTCCGCCCACCATGTCCTCGGCGTGTCGCTTCACCTCGGCACAAAAGATAGTGTGCGTCCACACTTCGTTGCTCGTTGCCGAAGTCTGCTGCAAAGGACCTTTGAACGAACAATGCCCCGGCTCGCCGCCACTAAGGAAATCTGCAAAGATTTCGTAATTTACAAGTTCCCCAAAGTAGGCGAAGAACGGCAGGAACACGAAGCTCTCGGGAGCCACACGCCTCGATGCGGCAGCAGTGAGGAAGTGCGACCTAAGCAGCGGCTCGAAATCGTAGATGTCGATGTCGCGGTCGCAATAGATGCACTTGAATCCGCCACGGTCATAGTCGTCGCTGTGATCGTCGGGAATATCCACATACGCTTCAAAATACAGTTGCATCACCGCCAAACCCGATGGACGCATCGCCTGTTCGACGAGCGAACGCAAGTCGTAAAGCATCACTTTGCCGTCGGTGGCGTAATAACGCTCCGACAACAAATTACCTGTCTGCGACGTCGAAATATTCACGTCGATATACTCCTTGTCGGTCAGTATCGAAATCGTCCCGATATGACACGACAACATCATAGCCCGAAAATTCTGTATCTTAATCATACGGCAAAGGTAAGCGTGCAAATCGCCAAAGCAAAAGACACGAAAAGCGGCAACCCGATGAGGGCTGCCGCCGTGAGATGCGGAACGTTTGGAGAATTTATTCTTCCAAACTGTCCGGAACGAAGTCCGGCGCATCAGGGTCGATGCCTCTGGCGATGTACTTTGCACGAATGGCGTTGTACGATTGATGCACAATCTGATTGATTGCACGGAAGTGCTCGTCTTCGAGCAGTAGAGCCAGTTGTTCTTTGTGGCTCGGGAACTGAAGCCCGAAACCGTAGTTGATTGTGCGAGCTGCGTTCAAAATAACTCTGAGTTCTTGTTCAGTGAACTTGTTGTAGTCGATTTTCATTGTTAAAAGAATTATAGAGTGAAACATTCGTGAGAGTTGTTGTCGATGTGAAAGATTGAGAGCGTATAGTTCTCCGCACCCTTGCGGAATTCGAGGCGGATAAAGTCTTCGTTATCACGCCAACAGTAGTAAAGGGCGGTTCGCATAGCGTCCATATCGCTGTCGGCAGTCAATTTCCATTTGCCTTGTCTTGTGTAGCAAGTATATTCTTTCATTGTCGTGTGAAATTAAAGAGTTATACATCGAGGGAGAAAGACAAAGAGGCTTACGCCTCTTTGCTCGCTTCCAATTTGAGTTTGTCGTAGATGTTTTGGCTGATGACCGCGCCGTAGCGATGTTTGAGCAAGTGCATATAGCGGAGAGCACTCTTGGCTGTCTTGCAACCGCAGCCCACATTGTCTTTAGGTGCGACGCCCTGGAAATAGACGTACCAGCGGTCAAACTTGCGTTGAGCGACGATGAGATGTGGAGTAACTGTAGGCTGTTGGATAACTACGTTCTCGACTTGTTGAGCAGCCTGTTCGGCTTTCTTAGAAACTTTCTTTGTCATGATTTTTAATTTTTTGATGATTGAACATTGGCGCATTAGCGCCGTTTATTTTACGTGCAATCAAGTGGACGAAGCAGTGAAGTCGAGCCGCAAGGGTGATTGCCTTGTTGCAACGAAGCGAAACAAGGAGGAACACGGAGTGCACACTTGCCCTTGCAGCCTGAACATCGTCCTAACTTTGCACAGTTAAAATGAATGGTGCGATTGCGTGTCATCAATGTTCTTCGTCGGGAAATGTGCCGAAGGCAAAAAGAATGGCTTGAAAGGTAGCCGATAAAGGCAATCGGCAACAAAGAGGTTGTAGCCTCAGCCGGAAGTGGAGCCACACTCGAAGTCGCTGCAAGTGCCGGACGCACGTCGCAATTTCCGTGGCGTTGCCCGACAATGAGCGTAGGTTGCAAGCCGAGAGTGCCGCTATGTGCCGTTCAAGCATCGAGCGGTCAGCACCGACATCGGAGACATCAAAGCGGAGAGCGAGGAAAAGCCGGGTAGCGGCGTTTCTTCCTCGATGTATCTTTAATTTGGCGATGAATGAAGTGTTGCACAGACTAAGCAAATATGATTGCCGATGGCGATATGCTATGCAGCCCATAAACGGAAGTTGGCGAGAAGACTTATCAAGCACGAATTAGGAGAACAGCACTCTCAATCTACCGGCAACAACCACGAATACGCTATAATTCAACAATGGAAATCGGCAAGTTCACCGAGAACGAAAGTACCAACGACAGCGACAATCAATAACGCTGGGCGGAAGCGAGCCGATAAAGACCGGCTCGATAAACAACAATCGCACAAACGCAACGAAGCGGCAGCAGCCGTATGAAAAAGATTCATTCCGCTGTTCCCGGCGGTGGAGAGAGCAAAAAGAAAGTCAGCCGTTTGGCTGACCGTCTTTCCGGAAAGAAGGCTTGCTTAGTTGTAAGAGTAAACCATAGTGTAGTCAGCGTTGCCGACTTGTGCTGCTGCCTTGTTTGAGGCTTCCGCTTCGTTGTAGGCTTCAACGTAAACCGTTTCGCTCTCACCGTCGAAAGTAACCACTTCCACTTGATATTCTTTTAACTCGTTGCTGTTTTCGTAAGCGTCGAAGTCCTTAACTGCGAATTGAGAAATATGTGTCATTGTTGTAAGAATTAAATTGTTAATAACTGTGCGCCGAGGCGCGATTGATTTTACATTGCAGTTATTGCGTCTGATGTCAGTGCCTCCCGGCACGATAGCCCGACAAGGGTTCGCAAGACAATACACGTTTTTTATAGGCACGACGAAAAAAAGGAAGATTGTTGCAGAGAACTTGACTTGCCCTTGGCGGAGCGTAGATAAAGATGCTAACTTAGCAATGGAAAATTCCCTATCGTGCTTTAGGCTTGCATAATGTTATATGACAATCAATTCTGTTAAGCGACAATGACAACAATTTATCCGCAGTTTGGACTCAGAGCGGAGAAAGCGGCAACACCTTAAAAATCAAGTGCAGTGGTACGGCAGACGAGAGAGCAAACATCATTGCAGTGCCTACAACGACCGAAGCCGAGTGCAGCAGCCAATGTTCGGTGAGCGACAAAATGCCTTACTCTTACTAAGCAAGCCTTCCGCAAAGACGATTCAGTGGAGCGGAAGCCCACGACTTTGGCTCACTCCAACGCAAAAGAAAAAGCCCCAGAGGTATCTCCGAGGCAATGCGTTAGGGATAGAAGCCGAATGGCAGAGACCGTGGCTCTGTTCACGATAGCCCGACTGCGGTGCCGGAACGCCCGTTAAGAGAACCCCGACATCGCGGCCGGGGTTTCCTGCCTTTGCTTATTTTGCATGAACATCTGTTTTGTTTCGACTGGCAAATTTTCGGTTAGTTATTGACAAACTTCAAATTTTGTTTTCTTCCCGTTTATGCGGAGCGTAACTCTCGGATTTGAGAAATGAGTTAGGTGAGGAAAGACGAGAGTGACAGTTGCTACTCCGTCCTTAATTGTGGTGTTGACAGATGTCGCCGGATATTCTTTTCCCATCCAAGTAGGAATGAGTTTCACATCTGTAACATCATATCGTTTTCCGGCATTATCGTCGGTGAATACTATTGTTACCTTGTCATCATGGTTGTTGAAGCCCTGACAATGAGGCTTTGCATTGGCAACCAAACCTATGATAGCCAAAACGAATACTGTCAATAGATTTTTCATATCTGTATTATTAAAAACGGTTCATCTCATTTGTCCCTGCACCCTGACCTCTGTACCTGTCGCGAGTGGAGTTAAAGGTGTATTGCAGAGTCAGCATAAAAGTGCGGTTATTGGTTGTATTTAATTTGTAAATCGTAACATCTTTATTCAAAAGCGTTACATCACGATTGCTTTTGTTGAATATGTCGTTGGCTTCGAGAGTAATGCTAAAACGGTTGTTGAAAAAAGCCTTATACAGTTTTGCGTTGAGATAAGATGATGATTTTTGATATGTATTGTCATCATTACCGGCACTCATCCACTGCATATCCACATTAAGCCAGATGTCGTATGGCAGATGGATTGCATTTTGGAACTGTACCAGAGCTATCGGATTATCAAGCCTTTTAAGCCCACCGGAATAATCTATTGTCAGCCATTGCTTCATAATACCGACATTGACTTTTGGTTGCCATATACCAACCTTGAACTGACCTCCGACAAAGGCTTGTAAGCCTTGAATTTTTGGGAAGTTGTCCATTGTGATAAGTTTTATCTCAGCGTCATCACCATAGGGATGTGTGTTGTTCATTATCGGGTCTTTCTTATATGTGTAAGTTATTTGACCAAAGAACTGACGCCATGCGCCCATCAATTCAATCGAATGGATTTTTTCCGGTTTCAAAAATGGATTGCCTCCTTCAAGGGTAAATCTGTTAATATAATCAACCGTACCGTCAAGGTCGGCATAAGAAGGTCGCTGTGTCTTGTTGGTGTAAGTCATAGAAAGTTGCACATTCTTAATCATGGTTGATAGTGATACCGATGGAAAGAGATTGCTGTATGTTCTACTTTGGTCTTCAATTTTCTGCCCGTTTTCGAGATTATCAAATTTTACATGTTCGTATCTCAAGCCCACACCGACATTAAAGTTGCCAAACGACTGTCCGATTTCAAAAAAACCGGCAATATTGTTCTCATCAACATTGGAAGTTGCATTGCCCAGAATAGAAGCGTCTGTCGTATAATCGGAGGAGAACCGCGATGTGGTGTATTCCTCGCCAAATTCAATACCGCCTTTCCAAAACGGATAACTTAACACGAGTCTTTCCGCAAAAAGGCGACTCCTGTTGATACCAAGAGAATTGACTATCGAATTTTCCAGACTCTCGCTTGTTTCATTGTTCCACATTTCAGAGCGGCTTTTACGCCACATATAATCCATATTGAAATCAATACCAAAACTGCCGATTTCACCATTATAATACAAATTGGCGTGATGCTTCGGAAGGATATTGTTTTCAGTGCGTCCTTGCATTGTCAGATTGTCATAAGGCACTCCATCAGCAAATACGTTGCTGATTCCAGTGTGTTCGGTCTTTTGCATTATAAAGCCATTGGAATAGTATGCTCCGACAGAATGGCTATCATTAAAGAGATATGAAAAGCCTCCCTTGCCAAAGAATTCATTTGTTCTCATAAAGCCCTCCTGAGTCAGCAACTGATTCCATATCACAGAGGATTGCGTAAGCATATCAACACTGTTGCTGCTTTGAAATTTACCTCCTATGTAGCCGAAATTACCAAACAATTCAAGCCCACCGGTACGGAATTTGAAATTTACCTGGTCAACTGTGCGGAAATACTTTTGCATAACGCCTTGTGCGCGGATAGTACCACTGAAACCATCTCCTTGCGGTCGTTTTGTTTTAATACGGATAACAGATTGAACAGAGGCGCCATATTTGGCACCGGGATTAGTTATGACTTCCACGTTCTTTATGTCAGCAGAATTCAATTGCGACAACTGTGTGAGGTCCTGCACCTCCCGCCCATTTATATAAATAGCCGGCGAACCTTTCCCGAACACCTCAAAGTTACCGTCTCGACCAAGCACCATTGGCACCTGTGCGAGGACATCATTTGCAGTACCGGCATGTTCAAGTTGTGAGCCGGCTACATTAGTCACGAGTGCGTCTCCTTTTATTGCAGTCACCGGTCGGTTTGACTTAACCACGACCTCGCCAAGCATGACGCTTTCAGGATTTAGGGCGATTATACCCAAATCCCCTGTAGGTGGAATAGCGAGGGTCTGATTGGCATACCCGATAGATGAGACACTTACGAATTTAGGGCTTCCTGTCGTTTCATTGAACAAGAAAGCACCATCTTCGTCGGTTATAGTACCCGCAATGTAGGTAGAATCGGCTTTTAGAAGCACCACATTCACAAAGCCAAGAGGTGAATTGTTTTCATCCACCACCTTGCCGGTAATCGTACTCCCATAAACTGTTGATACAAACAGTATGGGCATAAGGATCGAGAATAACTGTTTCATTTTTATCATGTTTTGGAATTAATAATTTTCTGTGATTTACAGTGCAAAATTATATCCAAAAGGATTTTAACTCCAAATACAAAAGTCTTAATACAAGAGATGCAACCTGCTGAAAATCAGAGGTTGCATCTCTTAATAGTCTTAATAAGGCGCTGCTTGGTCTTAATGCTCTCTTAACTCTTGATATTCTTTCTAAGAAACTCGACAATATCTTCCTTTTCCGGCACTCCGAGTTTCTTTCTTATAGAGGTTTTCCGAACATAGATTGTGGAAGTGGTCTGCCCTGTGATAACACTTATCTCTTTCGTTGAGAATCCCGCAAGCATCAGGACAATTATCTGTTCCTCTTTCGGAGTCAGAATGTCGCCATACTTAAAATGTAGTTTTTTGTAAAATCCGGAATATAGATTGTCAATCATCTCAAAGACGTTTTTCCAGTCTACGAGTTCACCGTCGGTCTCACCCTCTATTGATGAAATCTTACGGAGCATTTCACGGTTTTGCTCAGTTGGTGTTTCTGCCACCATCTTGATGATGCCGAGTTGGCGGAGCATTACTACACGCAAGGCAGACGAATCCTTTAATTCCTCTTTGCCTGACTCAGGGACGGATTTGTACTCGTCAACCATTTTCTGCAAAGCTTCAATGCGTTCTTCATTTTCCTGCTCCCGCCGACGTCTGATAATAATAAGCCAGGCGGCAATGCCACATATCAACAGAGCGACAAGACTCACAACAAGAATAATCACCGTCTTGTGCTCGCTCTCCGCTTTGAGTCCCAGAGCGCGGCTCTGCTGCTGGAGTGCCCCGCGTTCAGATTCCCATTGAGAGGCTTTCATGCGGTTGTATCTCTCGCTCCGCCGATTGTTAAGGCCGTTGATATATATCAGCTTTATGCGTCCGGTCTGCTTGAAGACAATCATTGCATGGAGTAGATTGCTGTAACTCCTGAAATATGCGTCATCATCACGACGCAGACTTGATGCAATGCTATCAGCTAATGCGAGATGGTGGGATGCAGCCCGAATGTCGCCTGTATTCAGTGCATTTATAGCATACTGGAATTGCAGATAATCGGCGGCTCCGTTATCCGGTCCGGCTTTACGGAATATTTCTGTGACGGTATGGTTGCTTTCTTGGTTTCTACCTGCTTCGGTTAAAAGTTGTGCCCGTTCAAGCTCAAACATGAACTGTTTGTCACCCATATTGTGTGTTCGGGCGTAGTCCACAAGTTCATCTACGAGATGGAGGGCCGAGTCCATCTCGCCTGCATACTCATACCCGGTCAGAAGCATGTATTTAGCTTCAATTTTTCTAAGGGAATCGGTTTCAAGAGCCATCAGTCTCTTTGCATATGGAATGAGGGGGTAGCCCTGATATTCCGAGGCGCCGAGCAATACGCGGATACGTAGGGTCTGCATCATTATAGAGTCCGGGACATCGGGCAGACCTGCAAGAGAATCAAGCATTGAAATAGCCCCCGGGGTGTCTCCAACCCAAAATTTGTACCAGGCGAATGCGATACCACTTCTGACACCTCTGACCTTATCAATATTCCGATAATAATTATGAGCGAAACCAATCAGCGAGTCCCCGATCATTGAGCGGTTCTGTTTCATGTGGCCATACGCTTTCAGAAAATGGTACTTTGCCTTTAAGGAATCAATTTTAAGGTCTGAGGGGTCAATTGCTTCAAGCACCAACAGGGCACTGTCAGTATTTGTCTGAATTAGCCTCTCCGCATCACATAACTCTTTATTATATCGGGAGGCTGATCCTGAGCAAGATGCAACGCACAATGCTATGACAGCGAATATCAAATATAGCGCTTTTCTCATAGGTATCACCTCCATAATGGCTCTTTCTCCCATCTTATCGGGAATCCATATCTTACAAGAGGAATATCAGAATAAGCAGAGCAAAGTTGTTTTACTGAATTAGTAAATCCATGCTGAGGATTTACAGCCTTGCATAGATATGCAATGGCGCAAATTACCGCGTAGGGCTTCTTTTTTTGCATTTCAGTGAGTCCACCGTTAAGCCATGCATCTCGTCTTCCTTTTGGATCAATAATCTTTTTACCAAGGCTTCTATTCCATAAGCGCGAATGGTGAGCTACAATATTACGCATAAGAGAGACCACCTCAATCCAGTTGGAAAAGTCTTTTGAGGAATACAGCCCGAAGTCATTGACTACTGCTGAGCGCTGAGGCAACTGACTCTTAAGATTCTTATACATTTTTGAAAGAGTCCCGAAAGTTGCGACCTCTATAATGAGCCATGCATCAGGGTTGTCACCTGATAAAGATTCGCTATCCCAATCCGGGTGTTCCGATATATATTTTTTAGCGAATGGTTCGGTGCTTCGTTCAAACTCATATTTTAAATCGAGGACAAAATCTTGGTGTCGTTGTTTATCCTCAAATAAAGAAGAATCAAGATACCACAATCCATGCCCGGCTGCTTTCGACATGTGGTCAATGATTTTGGCTCTAAGAGCAACTTCAATCGTTTCAATAGCATCAAAAAGTATTACTCTTAGATTATGGTCAAAGGCATATCTTTCTATAATGGTGGAAAATGTTGCGCCATCCACAAAATCGCCGTCTGTATCTTCATCAATTAAATCTCGCCAATAGTATTTAAGCCGTGAATAGCTGACACGCGAAAACAAAGCAGAGGCTGCTTCCTTATCAGAAAACGCCATCCCTTTTTGTTGGAGATATTTTATATGTTCGTCTATCGAACGAGGTAGTTGGTTCATATAAAAAAGAAGTGACCCGCCAGCAGTTCTACGGGATGCTAACGGGTTCGGTTATCTTTGACTCGGTTGAAACCGATAGTCGCCTTATTTTGCTCTGCAAAGGTACAATAGTTTTTTTATATGAACAAATTAAAGGAGAAGAAAATAAAGATAATGCCCAAATTTTAACTTTTATTAGGATGTTCGGTCATAACACGCCTGACATTGTGAGCGAGAAAGCATCTCTATAAGGGAATTTCTCACAACCCATATACAGCGCATCAAACGCGTCTGTGCCGTCGGCGACGGTGTCGCATCGCCCTAAAATAAAACCCCGACATTTGCAGCCGAGGTTCTTTTAAGGTATGATTTGCTGTTTTGGTTGCTTTAATCCCAGTCATGTTTGGGCGGTGTCGGCAAGTCATCACGGCGGATGAATTTCATGATGTCGGCAGGGTTACCATTCTGTGCGCGTTTCAGCCACATTTCAGATGGTGTCAGCTTGACAACGACATAATATTCCGTTGCAGCCCAAAGGTCGTCGCTTTCGGGAGCGTCGTACCAAGTCAGTTCCAGACGAGGTTTGCCGTTTTCCTCGTTTGCCGGGTCAGAAACGTGCCAGGTATATCTTTTGTCGTATGTAACTGTACCGTCAGCAGAAAGATAATAAGTCATGAGACCGCCCCACGACCAAGTATTATCGCTGTCAGTGGTAAATCTGTAAATGAGCGGATTGTCTGTATCGCCGTCCTCCACGAGTTGCCATTGCCCTTTGATGAGTTTGGAGTTGGGGTAATTGACATCATCATCGCAGCCGACGATGGCGAAGGAGCAAAGGAACGCCAACATGATTCCTAATAATTTGATTGTCTTCATATTTTCAAGAAGTATTATTTCAAAATTGCAGAGCTTGCGCCTGATTGTTCTCCTACTTCATTGCCGCGCTGAACTTTCTTACCATATCCAATGGTATAGGTTACAGACAGATTTAAGCGAGCGTGAGAATTCGTGCCAAATACTGTTCTATGTTCCAAGTATAGCGGAGACTGAATGTAACGGTCTGCGCTATCCCAATGGCGATTGAAAATATTGTAGGCAGTAAACTGTATATTCCATTTGGAATTTCCCCATCCAGCCGCTATTGCATAAAAATCACGCGACTTATAGATAGTTGGAGAATCGGAAAACATCATCTTCTGAGGAGATTGGTAATAAGCCTGAAAAAACCACTGCTTAAGATAATATGTCACCTGTGCTGTTATCTGAAAAGGATTATAACTTTTGTTGAATATACCTGTAGAACGGTTGAAACACTGCTTCGGACTCACATAGAGCTGAAGGCTGTTATCAAACAGTTTCAAGATAGCTGACAACCCGATTTCGCTCTGCGTGTAGTTGCCGTTGTTGAGATATGTTCTTAACAGTGCCTGCCCGTTGTCGTAAGCTTCGTAAGCAGTCATTTGCCTGTTTATCAATGTAAAGTAATTGCCGAAAGCACTCATTCCGAATATATTGGACGGCAACCATGTATATGCTAAATTTAATGTGATATGGCGAGAGTTGTCGAGTAGAGGATTTCCGGTAATATACATGTACCTAAAATCCGCAACTATCATCCAATACACGATTAAGGGTAGATTTATGAGTCGTTAGTAGCAGCTTTCAGTAAAAAGCAACAGCACAACATCAATAT
>SFGS01000078.1 GCA_004557565.1 Bacteroidales bacterium
TGAAAATTTCCGTTCATTTCCGTGTTAAGATATGTTAAGCAGATGTTTTCATTTTGGGGTTTTTGAAATTTTTGTTTCCAGTTTGTTTCTTTTGGTACTCTTTGCTTTTTGGGAGTGTTGATATTCAGCACTTTACAATTCGGAAGCAGATTCTCAAGAAGAAGATCATGATGGTCGTTGGTGCTTGTATCTTCCTTGTTGCTGCAGCTCAGGCACTTCCTCTGTTCTTCGGTATCGGAGGCTGATAACACATCTTCGTTATGGCACAGACAGTAGAGACAAACATGGAATACCAGATGTTCAAGGGCTTGCAGCGTCCGTTGGAGTTCTTGGGACTCCAGGGACGCTACATCACTTGGGCCGCCATCACCGCCGGTGTCGGCATCCTTGGTTTCATGTTGGTATATGCCCTGACCGGCTTCCTCCTGGCATTGGCCTTCTCAGCCGTTTCCATCAGTACCGGCATCGGTCTGATTATGGTGAGGCAGCGTAGAGGGCTATATTCCAAGATATTGCTGTCCGGTAAAACTTAAACGAGCATAATAACCCTGTCCGAAGCCCTGTGAAATAAGGCTTCGGACTTCTTTTTTCCAAAAGTAAGCCCCCCCTAATCGAAAAGAGAAGGTTCTGGTGGTGCTTTTTGCCCCTCCTTGGCCAGAATATTGTTCCATGTCTTGTCAGGATTTTCCATGAATGCGACAAAATCAATGTAGTACATAAGCGTAAGGCGCACCATAGTGACAACCTGAGAGAATGCGCATCTTCTTTTGATGCTTCTTGAGAGTACGGTAATGAGCAGATTGGCTATCAAGACCACCCATGTTTGTATCTGTATGGCATTGACGCTATCTCCATAGAAGAAATGAAGTGGGAAATTCTGTTTGAGCTGTTTGTACAGAGACTCTATCGCCCAACGGAGACGGTAAATCTCGGAAATATCCTCTACCGAGAACTCAAAGTTGTTAGTCAACAACACGGCAGGTTTCTTCTTCTCGTTAAAGGTTTCCACTCTTCGTGCCTCATGTGTCAGTTCGCCTCTGGTGAACAGCACCGTCTGGTCTATATGGGTCACAAGGCCGTCTGGATTGACGTAAGTGGTTGATTTCAGTACCTTGTAATTGAGATTCTTCTTCATTTTCGTGACATAGCACACGCCTTCCTCTGTGAGACGTTGGAACTGGGCAATGTCAATATACCCCCTGTCCATAGCCAGCGTGGAATCCTTGGGGAGGTGAACTTCCTTGAGCAGGTAGTGGTCATGCTTAGCAGCGGATGTGAGCTGCACGACCATGGGTACGCCAACAAGATACTTCATGACAGTGTGCACCTTCATGCCGCCTTTCTTCTTGCCTGACTTCGGATGACGGCCAACGCCTTTGAGTATGTTGTCAAAGAGAGTAATGGTGGTAGAATCCATCATATAGAGTAGCTTTTCCCAGTCCTTTGGCTCGTGAGTCTGCCCTTTATAACTCTTGGGAGGGCGGCTGTCCGCTAAAAACTTGGCATACTTCTCCAACAGATACGCATACACACGGGCAAAGAACTCCTGTGGGCGTCGTATATTTGCTTCTGCAAGGGTACTTCGCCTAACCAGATAATCCATTCCAAGGTGCACGAGTTTATGTGCCTCAGCCTTCATGCCTATCTCGAGTTCGCGCAGGGAATCAAAGTGTTTAAGGATGCCGAACAACATCACGACGAGATGTTTGTATCCATCAAACCGCTTCACGTAAGCCTCGCTTCCTTTCGTTTCACGGCTTATTTGAAGAATTTTCTCCTTGTCGAGTAACTTTAACACTTGACTATAGACCGGCTGTCCGGTAAAATGACTATTTTTGCTCATGGTTATGGTTTATTTTTGCAAATACAAAGATAACCAAAAGGGCTGATACCTCGTGAGAAGTGTCAGCCCTGATTTTATTTGCTCATAAAAGTTTTACCAGACAGCAATATTTTAGAATGAATATGTGTTACCCACGAGGTGGCACTTTTCTTATCTATTCTACTCACGAAGAAAATCCTTGTAATTTGTGTGAGGCAAACTCATTTCACTCTTTTGTCATTTACGCACACCCATCTAATCATTATTTTTGCACCAAGTTCTTTGAAGTCGTGTTTCTCAACTGGTGTTTCAAGTGTTTCGGGTGTTTCAGGTGTTTCAGGTGCTTCAGGTGTTTCAGGTGTTTCAGGTGTTTCAGGTGTTTCGGGTGCTTCAGGTGCTTCAAGTGTTTCAGGTGCTTTGAAAAAACTGGCAGGAAGTCAGGGGGCGTGGCTGGGATTATTCTAACATCTAATTTCTAACATCTAATTTCTCAACTGGTGTTCCTATTTTTCTCTGTTGAATTATTCGTGAAAATTTGTGCTAATTTGTGGCAGGTTTTTAACCACGAATTTTACGAATCGCACGAATAATTGTTTTTGTTGAATCTCGTTGAATCTGTGTGAGCCCTTGTAGCAAAGGAGCTGAAAAATTCTGTGAGATTTCCCACTCACTAAAGCAAAAACCGTGAGATCCGCGGGATCTGTGTGAGCCCTTGGAGCAAATGAGCGGAAAAATTCTGTGAGATTTCCCACTCACTAAAGCAAAAACCGTGAGATCCGCGGGATCTGTGTGAGCCCTTGGAGCAAAGGTGCGGAAAAATTCTGTGAGATTTTCCACCCGCCAATGCAAAAACCGAGAGATCTGCGAGATCTGTGTGAGGCTCGGAATTTCGTGTGTGGGATTTTCGGGTTATGTGGGGAAAAATTGGTAACTTAGTGGAGAAAATTAATACTGATAAATATGAAACAGAAACTTTTATTATTGACGACGGCTGCTATTGCTGCTCAAGGTTTTGCGCAATCACCGATTGCTTATCCTAAAACCAAGACTGTGAACCAAGTAGATGAGTATTTTGGCGTGAAGGTGGCTGACCCTTACCGCTGGCTGGAGGACGACAATTCTGCCGAAACCGCCGCTTGGGTGGAAGCCGAAAACAAGGTGACCCAAGACTACATCTCAAAGATTCCTTTCCGCAATGCCTTGAAGGAGAAGATGATGAAACTACAAAACTATGAGAAGATGGGCATTCCTTTCAAGCATCACGGTAAATACTTCTTCTATAAGAACAATGGTTTGCAGAATCAGAGCGTGCTGTATGAAATGGACTCGCTCGATGGCACGCCTCGTGAAGTGCTCGACCCAAACAAACTCTCCGACGATGGCACTGTGGCGCTGAAGTCGGTTGACTTTTCGAAAGATGGCCGCTATATGGCTTACACCATTTCGCGCAGCGGTAGCGACTGGAATGAGATATATGTGAAGGATATGAAAGATGGCAAAATGCTCGACGACCATATCGTGTGGGCGAAGTTCACCAATGCCTCATGGCAGGGCGACGGCTTCTATTACAGTGCCTACGATGCGCCAAAGAGCGAACTTTCGAGCAAAAACGAGTATCAGAAGGTGTATTACCACAAACTCGGCACTCCACAGTCGCAAGACGAACTCGTGTTCCGCAGTTTTGAGGAACCATTGATGTTCCACATGGCTTATGTGAGCGAAGATGAGCGCTTTGTGTATATGTATCAGAGCGGTGGCGATGGCAATGTGCTGTTGGTGAAAGACACTAAGAGCGAAAACCCTCGCTTCATTCGTCTCAACAACTCCTACGACTATAATTTCAGTCCTGTGGGCAACGATGATAAGCATATTTATATTTACACCAACGAGAATGCCCCTATGGCAAAGGTGCTTGTGTTCGACATCGACAATCTGGGCGTGGGCAAAGGCCGTGAGTTTATTGCCGAGGGCGATGCGATGCTCAGTTCGCTCCAAATGGCAGGCAAAAATCACTTTATCGTGAATTATGAGAAAGATGCCGCAAGCCACGCTTATCTGCTCGACATGCAAGGCAAGAATTTGGGCGAAATTCAGCTTCCAGGCATCGGCACCGCTGGTTTTAGCACATCGGAGGACACCGACGAGGTGTTCTACAACTTCACCAGCTACACCACTCCAGGCTCTATCTATTCTTATGATATGGCAACAGGCAAGTCGAAACTCTTCTGGAAGCCCAACGTGAAGTTCGACAGCAATCGCTACATCACCGAACAGGTGTTCTACACCAGCAAAGACGGCACTCGTGTGCCCATGTTCATCACCCACAAGAAGGGCATGAAGCTCAATGGCAAGAACCCTACATTGCTTTATGCTTACGGCGGTTTCAACATCAGCCTCACACCATCGTTCAACGTGAACCGCATTCCTTTCCTTGAAAATGGAGGCGTGTATGTGGTGGCAAACATTCGTGGTGGTGCAGAATATGGCGACAAATGGCACCGCGACGGCACCAAGATGAAGAAGCAGAACGTGTTCGACGACTTTATCGCAGCAGCTGAATATCTCATCGCCAACAAGTACACCTCAAGCGAAAAACTCGCTATTCAAGGTGGCTCAAACGGCGGTTTGCTGATGGGTGCGGTCACCAACCAGCGTCCCGACCTCTTCCGTGCAGTTATCGCTCAGGTGGGCGTGATGGACATGCTTCGCTATCACCTGTTCACCGTGGGTTGGAACTGGGCTCCCGACTACGGTCGCAGCGACGACAGCAAGGAAATGTTTGAATATTTGCGTGCATATTCACCTCTCCACAACATCAAGAACGATGGCACCAAATATCCTGCAATCCTCGTGACCACAGGCGACCACGACGACCGTGTGGTGCCAGCCCACTCGTTTAAGTACGCTGCCACTCTTCAGGCTGCCAACACTGGCGATCAGCCAAAACTCATTCGCATCGACAGCAAGGCTGGTCACGGCAGCGGCAAACCTATCTCAAAAATCATCGACGAAGCCGCTGATTATTACGCATTCATGATGAAAAATCTGGGTATGAAAATCAAGTAACCCATTCATCTTTAAATAAATAAGGCAGTTCCGCTCAAGTCATCAGCGGCACTGCCTTTATTTTAGGGATGAAATTTTTGTTTGGGAAATTACTGTTCGTCGAATTTGCGGTAGCGGATTCGCTTTGGCTCTTCAATACCGAGGCGTTTAGCCTTGTTCACTTCGTAATCAGAATAGTTGCCATCGAAGAAGAACACGTTGCCATCGCCTTCAAATGCAAGGATATGGGTGCAAATACGGTCGAGGAACCAGCGGTCGTGGCTGATGACCACAGCACAGCCAGCAAACGCTTCCAAACCTTCCTCAAGCGCACGGAGCGTGTTCACGTCGATGTCGTTGGTAGGTTCGTCGAGCAGCAGCACGTTGCCCTCTTGCTTTAGAGCAAGCGCCAGTTGCAAGCGGTTGCGCTCACCACCTGAAAGCACGCCGCATTTCTTCTCTTGGTCGGCACCGGTGAAATTGAAGCGGCTGAGGTAGGCACGCGCATTGATTTCACGGCCACCCATGCGCATCAGCTCGTTGCCTTGGCTCACCACTTCGTAAACGCTCTTGGTTGGGTCGATGTCCTTGTGTTGTTGGTCAACGTAAGCCAATTTCACAGTTTCGCCCACAGAGAATGTGCCAGAATCGGGCGTTTCAAGTCCCATAATCAAGCGGAACAGGGTGGTTTTACCCACACCGTTAGGGCCAATCACACCGATAATGCCAGCAGGTGGCAGCGTGAAACTGAGGTCCTTGTAAAGCACCTTTTCGCCAAACGATTTAGAGATGCCCTGCGCTTCAATCACATTGTTGCCCAAGCGTGGACCGTTTGGAATGAAGATTTCAAGGTGTTGCTCCTTCTCCTTTTGGTCTTCGTTGAGAAGTCGGTCGTAGGAGTTCAGACGCGCTTTACCCTTGGCTTGACGCGCCTTTGGAGCCATGCGCACCCATTCCAACTCTCGCTCAAGAGTTTTGCGACGCTTGCTTGCTGCCTTTTCCTCTTGAGCCATTCGCTTCGACTTCTGGTCGAGCCATGATGAGTAATTGCCCTTCCATGGAATACCCTCGCCACGGTCAAGTTCAAGAATCCAGCCAGCCACGTCGTCCAAGAAATAGCGGTCGTGGGTTACGGCAATCACAGTTCCCTCGTATTGGTTGAGGTGTTGCTCCAGCCAGTCGATGCTCTCAGCGTCGAGGTGGTTGGTAGGTTCGTCGAGCAGCAGCACATCGGGCTTTTTGAGCAGCAGGCGGCACAAAGCCACTCGGCGGCGTTCGCCACCCGACAGGTGCTCAGCCTTTTGGTCGGCTGGTGGCAGATTGAGCGCTGCCATAGCACGGTTGAGGCGAGTTTCAAGGTTCCAAGCGTCGGTAGAGTCGAGAATGCCCTGTACCTCAGCCTGACGGGCGAAAAGCTCGTTCATCTTGTCCTCGTTTTCGTAATATTCTGGAAGTCCAAACTTCTTGTTGATTTCCTCATATTCCTCCAGTGCATCGACCACCTCTTGAACGCCCTCTTTCACGAGCTCAAGTACGGTCTTGTTGTCGTCGAGTGGTGGGTCCTGTGGCAGATAGCCCACGCTGTAGCCTGGTGCCCAAACCACGTCGCCCTGGTAATCGTTGTCGATGCCGGCAATAATTTTGAGCAATGTGGATTTACCAGCACCATTCAAACCGATGATGCCGATTTTCGCACCATAGAAAAATGATAGATAAATGTTTTTGAGGATGGTTTTGTTGGTCTGCTTGATAGTCTTGTTCAGACCCACCATCGAGAAAATAATTTTTTTGTCGTCAACAGTTGCCATGCTAATTTGTATGGTTGAGTGTTATAAATAATTGCTTCTTACAAAGTTACTAAAACTATTTCACATTTCCTTGTCCATTCAGATCCAATGCTTGCGCTATTCCTTGGCGTTAGGCTGAAATGATGTGAATATTTTAGTGTTTATGTGGCTGGTTGTGCTTCCTTAATTTTTATCCACCTTCCCGAACGCAGTCGAATCAAGTACATCACGCCTCTGAATATGAGTTCGATGCACATGGCTGTCCACACGCCTTGCAGTCCCATAGTCGGCGCAAGCATAGCCGAGAGGGTGATTCTCACACCCCACATGCTTGCCAAATTGATGCCGCATGGGATAAGTGTGTCGCCAGCGCCCACAAACACGCCGTATGACACGATGGCAATGGCGAAGAACGGTTCTGCGAAAGCCTCAATCCTTAATGCTGCGACACCCTGTGCAATGATTTCAGGCACAGGCGTGAGTATGCCCATCATCAGCGGTGCGAACACATAAAGGAGCACGCCCATAATGCCCATGATGATGCCGCCCATCGTAACGGTGATGTTGGCAAACTGCTTCGCCAACTTTCTGCGTGATGCGCCGATGCTTTGACCAACGAGTGTGGTGGCAGCGTCGGCAATACCATAACCCGGCATGTAGCAAATACTCTCTGCCGTCACCGCAAACGAGTTGGCTGCAAGCGGAATGCTTCCCAGTGGCGCTACAATCGCTGTGATAAAGATTTGTGCCGAGCACATGAACAAGTGCTGCAATCCCATCGGGCAACCGATTCTCAACGCTTTGTTGATGCAAAGGCGTGTGGGCTTGAACGATCCTTTTACGGTGTTGAGTTGCAAATCTTTCGACTTGAAGCAAGCGTAATACATCATGCAAGCCGAAGTGATGGTCACTGCTATAATGGTACCGATGGCTGCCCCTTGCACCCTCAATCCAGCACCAGGAATCGTAATCACCATTCCAAACAGCGTGACATCGTGTGTGGGGAAGATGAACAGGTAATTGAATATCATGTCGAGGACACACATCAGAATGTTGAGCAAACTCGGTATTTTGATATTACCTGTACAGCGTAGCATACTTGCCGCCAGCATTTCAAGCGCAAGAAGTGGAATACACGCACTGAAAAGCAGAAAGTAGGTGCTTGCGCTCTCACGGATTTCCTCCGAGCCTCTTAGCCATACAGGTAAATGGCCGCTAATAGCCATGCCGATGGCAGAAAGAGTGGCAGAGAAAATGAGAATACAGGTGATGGATTGGCGAAACACGTCTTTCGCCTCCTTATTCTTTTTCGCGCCAATCAAGTGTGCTACCTGCACGCTGAAGCCAGCTGTGGCAGCATTACAGATGCCGCTGAAAAGCCACAGCGAAGCCGCCACCAAGCCAATCGAAGCAGAATCGTTGGCACCTAATTGTCCCACCATAGATGCGTCGATATATTGCATGATGATAGATGAGAGTTGCACCATAATGGCAGGCACACTCAATAGGGCAGCGAGGTGGAACTGCTGTGTGCGCGTTACAGGTGAGCCGTTTCTAATCTTTGCTAATAATATGTCTTTTTTTGATTCTTTCATTTCGGCTGCAAAGTTCGCTAAAATTTGCTATACTGCCAAAAGGCAATCGTCCTCTTTATTCTATTTTGTGTATTTTGGTATATATAATAAGAAATGATATACAAGTTGTTCCTGTGATAATTTAGTAATGATTGAAAAAATCCCGTAGGGATTTGATGTGCGTAGGCAGGTATGCAGCGAAGGTTATGCGTAATGAGCGAAGCGAAATGGAGCATAGCCGAAGCGAAATGCCTGCAAATGTCGCATAACAAATATGCATCCCAGCGGGATGCGATTTCGCCATTATACGACAATTTGATGTTGTCGCATTCCGCTGGAATGCAACATCCTGATATATCTATTGCAGGCATTTCGAAAAGATTCCATTTCGCTTCGCTCCATTACATCTT
>SFGS01000008.1 GCA_004557565.1 Bacteroidales bacterium
CGGTCAATCTTTCCTTAATACAACAAAGGTAAGAATTACCGTTCTATTTTCTTTTTTTTCTTCTCTTAAAGATTGATGTCGCAAAGTTAGGGTGTAAATTGGATTTTAATAGGATTAAATCGGTGTTCCTTTCCCCAATTAATAGGTTTTTTCCACTGTTAATCAGGGTGTTTTATCTTGCGGCTATGGGTGGGGATTAGGGGTCAACCCAGTCGCCGTTGGCTTTGATGAGGGCGACGAGGTGAGGAATCGCCTCGGTTTCGGGCACGTTGCGCTCTATGCACTCTTTGCCTTTGTAGAGGCTGATGCTGTGGCGCGCCGCTCCCACATAGCCGTAGTCGGCATCTGCCATTTCACCCGGTCCGTTCACCACACAGCCCATCACACCAATTTTCAGGTGTGTGAGGTGGCTTGTGGCTGCCTTCACCTGCTGCACAGTGGTTTGCAAGTCGAACATGGTGCGACCGCAACTTGGGCAAGAGATGAACTCGGTTTTCGACATACGCAAACGCGCGGCTTGCAGTATGGCAAACGCATATTCCACCACTTTCTGCTGACTTTCATAGTTGGGGGCTTCGAGCCATACGCCATCGGCAAATCCGTTGAGCAGGATTGTGCCCAAGTCGGCGCCAGCCTTCACTTGCAGCCATTCGGTGTCGGTGTCGGGATAGTTCACACGCACCACCACTGGGCAATCCACGCCCATGTTCACCATGGTGTGGAGCAACGCTTGCAGACTGCCAGTCACGTTCTGATTGGCAGCAGTGGCCACTACCACCACGTTAGCCAGTCCTTTCAACGCCAGCAACTGCTCTTTCGCTACATCGGCCTTCACCTCCACCCATTGCGCAGCGGCGGTGGCATCGGGAGTGAAATCGGCGAGAGCAACGAGCGGATAGGTGTGCGTGCCGTCGGTGATTGCGCCGTCGGCGAAATAATAGTCAGGCTTCAGTTTGCCTGTTATGTCGCCGAGGCTGCAAGATGCCACCAATGCGGGCACCTTCTTGCCACCAATCTTATCAAGCACGGTGAGCGACTTGCGGCGCACAGGCAACAGCGCATCGTAGCCCTCGTAAGGCACAGCCTCGATGGGGGCATGGCCGGCACGGCTGGTGATGTATTGCACCAACTTTTGAGCCACAGGCACCTCCACTTCGGGGTCTTCGCTAAGCGATACACGAATGGTGTCGCCCAAGCCTTCCGACATCAGGCAACCAATGCCCACGGCGCTCTTGATGCGACCGTCTTCGCCAAAACCAGCCTCGGTAACGCCCAAATGCAGCGGAAAGTGCATATCTTCGGCATCCATGGCCGCCACCACGCGGCGCACAGCCTCCACCATCACCACCACATTCGACGCCTTCATCGAAATCACCACATCATAGAACTTCTGCTCCACAAACACGCGCAAAAATTCCATCACGCTCTCCACCATACCGGCGGCGGTGTTGCCATAGCGGCTCATGATGCGGTCGCTCAGGCTACCGTGGTTCACACCCAGACGCACTGCGGTGTGGTGCTCACGGCAAATGTCGATGAATGGCACCAGCGCATCGTGAATGCGCTTCAACTCGGCCTCATATTCCTCGTCGGTGTAGGTGAGGCTCTTGAATGTGCGCGCAGGGTCAACGAAGTTGCCCGGATTGATGCGCACCTTATCGGTCACCGCCGCAGCGGCAAACGCAGCCTTGGGATTGAAATGAATGTCAGCCACAAGAGGCACATTGCAGCCCAGCTCACGCAATGCGGTGCGGATTCTGCCAATGTTCTCAGCCTCCTTCACGCCCTGGGCGGTGAGGCGCACGATGTCGCCCCCACAGTCGGCGATGCGGCGGCACTGAGCCACGCTCGCCTCAATGTCGTCGGTATTGGTGTTGGTCATCGACTGCACCTTCACCGAATGTTTGCCGCCCAGCATCACACCACCCACATTCACATCTACGGTGGCACGACGATGGTAATTGAATATATCGTTCATTTAGTTTACCTTAAAATCATATTTCACTTCAGCCAAATCCTTATTAGCCTTTTCAATCTTGGCACCAAGAGTGGCCTTGTAGGCAGCCACCTTTTCGGCAATCTTCTCGTCGCCGAGTGCCATCATTTCGGCTGCGAGGATAGCGGCGTTCATGGCACCGTTCACACCCACAGTGGCAACAGGAATGCCAGGAGGCATTTGAATGATGCTCAACATAGCGTCAAGGCCGTCGAGCATACCCTTGATGGGCACGCCAATCACTGGCAAAGTGGTGCTTGCCGCAATCACGCCGGGCAATGCAGCCGCCATACCAGCACCTGCTATAATCACCTTGATGCCACGGTCCTTTGCCTCGCGGGCAAACTTCTCCACAGCATCGGGGGTGCGGTGCGCAGAAAGAGCGTTCACTTCAAATGGGATTTCCATATCGTTAAGCCACTTGCAGGCTTTTTCCATCACAGGCATATCGCTTGTGCTGCCCATGATAATGCTTACTAATGCTTTCATTTATAGTATGTTTGAGTTGAATTATCCAAAAAGTTGCATGAGCAAGGTCACGCACAGGAAGCCGTTGATGGCTCCCGCTATCACTTGCCCAAGGGTGTGGCGTGCGAGAATGATGCGCGCCGAGCCCAAAATGCCGCACAGCGACACCGCCACAATCATCACCCACAGCAGGTTAAACGCCTCGGTGATTTGCACATGCATATTGTAGATGAGCGCCACAATGCCAGCCATGCCAGCCATGTGCGCACTGATTTTCCACCACATATTCACCACCGCCGACACCAGCACCGTGAGTGCGCCGCCAGCGCAAAACATCACCATCCACATCGGGGCGTGAACACGGCTGTAGAGGTAATACGCCGCAGCAATGTAGCACACAAGCGCGAAGACGAACGGCCACAGGCGTTCCTTGCGGTCGATGAGTTTTTTATCGACGATAAACTTAAAGTGATGCAAAGTGGCGATAAAAAACATCGGCAACACGCAAGTGATGCCCAGCACCACCAGCAGGATAGTCACACGCAAACCCACATCGTAGGCACTCAGATAGGAGCACCACAGCGCTATCAGCACACCATAGGTGGGCATCAGAAGCGGACTGAGCATTGCCGAGGCGAAGCGAGCAAGCCCCACCAGTATTCGTCCGTATTTCACATCATTCGCTTTCATTGTCTGGGAAAAAGTATATTGTTAGAGAATGGTAGTTATCACAGTTCCTTGCGGTGGCGCGAGTCGGGTATGCCCATCTGCACACGGTATTTTGCCACGGTGCGGCGTGCCACGGCGTAGCCTTTCGCCTTCAGCAGTTTTTCGATGGCACCGTCGCCCAACGGACGCTTTTTATTCTCGCTGTCGATGATTTCCTTCAGGGCATTCTTCACCGCCTTTGTGGCTACGGAGTTTTCGCCGCCATCGCCCGACGGAAGTGCGCCGCTGAAGAAGTCCTTCAACTTAAACGTGCCCCACGGTGTCATCGCATACTTGCCCTTGTCGCCGCCGCAAATGCGCGAAATGACGGACTGGTCGAGCCCGGTGTCTTTCTCAATGTCCTTGTATTTCATCGGCACGATGCGATTATCGTCGCCCGACAAGAAAAATGCAGTCTGGTGCTTGATGATAGATTTCATCACCGCCATCAATTTCTCCTGTCTGCGCTTCAAAATGGTGATAAAGCGATTGGCACTGGTATAGAAATTCTTCACGCTCTCGTCTTTGGCGGCAAACTTGTCGATGTCGTCCGACAGGTCGGAAGCAATCTCCAGTTCGGGAATACGGTTGGGCATCGTCACCATGATTTTGCCCTCATCCACTTCCACCTCAAATTCGGGGATAATCTGATTGCGGCGCACATCGCTCAACCCCGACGAGAAGCCATTGCCCGGCTTGGGGTGGAGTTTGCGCAGCGCAGCCATCAGGTGCTTCAATTCATCTTGAGTGATGCCCATGCGGCTGCACACCTTATCGTAGTGGCTCAATCCCAATTCCTCAAGGTAATTGTCGATGAGCGTTTCAAGTTTTACCGATTCTGGAGTTTTTGGCTTCTGGCGCACCTGAATCAAAAGGCACTCACGCAGCGTGCGCGCGCCAATGCCTGGAGGGTCGAGGCGTTGCACCAGTTTCAGCACCCTCTCCACATCTTCACGCTCCACTTCCACATCGGCGCCGAAAGTGATGTCGTCGGCAATACCGCTTGTGGAGCGAGCCAGCCAGCCGTTGGAGTCGAGATTGCCCACAATGTATTCAGCAATCAGTTTATCATCGTCCGAGAGGTTCAACTCGTTCACCTGTGTCATCAAGTGCTCTTCAAGCGATTCCTCGGCAATGGCGATAGGGGCAAAATACTCATCGTTCACGCTGCGGTTGCTGGCGTGATACAGTCGCTCGCCCGGCAAGGGCTTATCGTAGGGGGCACTGTCGGGGTCGGGATTGTCGTATTCCGTTTCAGGCTTGTGCACAGCCACCACAGGCTCTGCCTCGTCGCTTTTCTTTTCCAGCAGAGGGTTTTCTTTCAGTTCATTCAGCACATCTTCCTCCACCTCCCTGCTCGATTTCTCTAAGTAGGGAGCCAAAATCACATTCGTGATGGGGATAGCCACTTGCTTTTGCTTTATTTCGGTTTTGAGTCCTGCTCCGTTAGATTTTGCCATTAATACTGAATTAAAAAAGATAATGTAAATTAGGCTTTATGCAAATTTACACCATATTCAGAAAAATTGCAAGCACCCACCCCCAATTTTTCCAACACCCCAAGAGAGAAGGTAGAAATTAGGGATCAGAAGTTAGAAATTAGAAATTAGAAATTAGAAGTTAGAGGTTAGAGGTTAGATTCGAAATCTCGAATTACCGAAATTTCGAAAATTCGATGATTCGATGATTCGATGATTCGAAATCTCGTTGACTTGTTGACCCGTTGACTCGTTGACCTGTTGACTTGTTGACTCACTTGCCACCTTGGTATGGGAGGGCTTTGAGGGTGCCTAATTTTTTCACCTTTATTTTGGAGGGCGTGCCTGTGTAGTGCACTTTACCGCTACCGAAACCTTTCAGCTTCAGTTCTCCGCCAGTGCTGTGGCAGAAGATGTGACCAGTGCCGCTCATAGTGCAGGAAATTTCTTTCGCAGCAAGGTCGAGTGCTCTGATTACGCCCGTTCCCACCAGTTTGCAAACCAAATTCTCAGTCACGCCATCGGCTTGGATATGACCCTTGCCAGTGGCTTCCTTCAGTTCGGTGGTGATGGTGTTCAGTCCGTGAATGATGATGGTGCCGTTGTTGCAGGTTTTTGCCTTAAACAGTGGCGTATCGGGGATATTGTTGATGATGATGGTGCTGTCGCTCTGGTTAATCACCTCTTGCAGCATCGACGAATACACCGTGACGGTGGGCACGCCTTTAGTGAGATTGTAGTCGGCGAGTTGAATATTGAGTTTGCCCTTGTTGTCGTTGTTGAAGATAAACACGTTGGCAATGCTTTGTTGCGCGTCAAATTCGGCTGTGCCTGCCTTTTCATCGTCGGCACAATAAATCACGTTGATGTTGTTGCTCACCTTGAGTGAGGTGAAATCGCCCACCTTCACCACCTTGTGGCTTTGCGCTTGTGCCAGGAGGGCGGCGGTCAGCATCACACACCACAAAAGCGCGGTCATACATTTTTTCATCATCTTCATATTCATATTAGTTTTCTTGTTGGTTTATTCGCCTAAATAAGTGGCTTCGACATGGTTTAAAATGTCGTTGAGTTCGGCAAAAGTGCGCGCTTGCAGCATGGCGATGCGAGTTTCGCGGAAATTAGGTATTCCCTTGAAAAGTGGAGTGGCTGCCAAATGCCTACGAATGTGCAGAATACCACGGAACTCGTCGATGCGGTTGATGCTCTCGTTGATTTGGCGGCGCAGCAGTGCCATTTTCTCTTTGTTGGAGATGTGTGGCACTTCGCCAGTGAGCAAATACTGCTTCATTTCCTTGAAAATCCATGGTGCGCCTATCGAGGCTCTGCCCACCATAATGCCGTCCACGCCGTAGCGGTCGTAGTATTCTTTCAGTTTTTGGGCAGAAGTGATGTCGCCGTTGCCGATAATGGGGATGTGCATACGGGGGTTGTTCTTCACCTCGCCAATCAGCGTCCAGTCGGCTTCACCGGTGTACATCTGGCTACGGGTGCGGCCATGGATGGTGAGGGCTTGAATACCGCAATCTTGCAACTGCTCAGCCACTTCCACAATGTGCTTGGTGTTGCAGTCCCAACCGAGGCGGGTTTTTGCAGTCACAGGCACATTCACAGCATTGACCACCGCGCGAGTGATTTCGCACATCAACGGAACATTGCGGAGCAAGCCTGAGCCAGCACCCTTGCCTGCCACTTTCTTCACAGGACAACCGAAATTCAGGTCGATGACATCAGGATTCACCTCGGCGCACATCTTCGCGGCTTCCACCATTGGCTCCACCTCACGACCATAAATTTGAATGGCGGCAGGCCTTTCAGCATCGGAAATGTTGAGTTTGCGCAGGGTGGCTTGAATATTGCGTATCAGCGCATCTGCCGACACAAATTCAGTATATACCATATCCGCCCCTTGTTCACGGCATATCTGTCGGAACGAGAGGTCGGTAACATCTTCCATCGGTGCTAACATCACGGGGCGATTGCCCAAATCGATTTGTCCTATCTTCATCAGTTTTAACTTCGTGATTATGAATTTTCGCCACAAAATTACTCAAATTTCGCCATATAGGCAATTTTGCCGAATCGTCAATGGAATCAAAAACAAAAAACATAAAAAACAGCCTTGGAGCAACGTGGATCCACTTTGCCCCAAGGATAAAAACCACTCGCCGTTTCACGGCGAAAAACCCCTGATGATAAAATAATTTCTTGGTAAAAAGTCCATCAAATTTTCCAAAACGATTTTGCATAGTAGGGACGCGATACTTCGCGTCCGCGTCAAATGGGTGATATTCAATATGATTCTACAATTATGGGCGGACGTGAAATATCACGTCCCTACCGGGTTTGGTTTTTCGCCGAAGGCGAGCGGTTTTTATCCTTTTGGCGATGTCACCGACCTCGTAAGAGGGCGGCGTGAGGGTTGTGGTGTGGCTGATTCAAGCCCCAGCTTGAAATCAGACATGCCACAGCACTAACGACAGGCGCGAAGCACTGGCATCGCTAAAAGGCTGTTTTTTATGTTTTTGTTTCTGTGCCCCCAGTATTTATCCACTGAGCCCAATAATGGTGGGCTAATAGTGGGCGATACATAGGAAAAGGCAGCCCTGTCATCACGACAGGATTGCCTTTTAACGTAAATAGTCAGTTGTTCTATTTAATTTATATTCGGATATTTCGTCAAGGTTTAATATGCACGTTTTGCTGTGCTGTGTGAGCCATCGGTGTAGGTGGTAATCACCACGTTCATGCCACTGAATGGAGTGTCGGACTTCTGACCCAGCATGTTCACGTATTGCACACGAACTGGGGTTTTGGTCTCTGCCACGAAGTCGAAGAGTCCGGTTGGGGTGTTTTCTTCGAACGACACTGTGATAGTGGCTTCACCGATGTAGTATTCCTTTGCCAAAATTGGAGTGGTGGCTTTTGCTCTTGCCGAAGTGTTGCCTGCTTCAGGCTTAGCGTAGAGGCGCACGATGTAAGTCACGTCGAGGTTGCCATCTTCTGACACGTCGCTTGCACCGAAGGTGTCGTAAACGTGGATCGACTTGCTGTCGATTTGCTCTGGATAGAAGCCAACGCCTGGACGGCCCACCAACTCAAATTCTTGCATATTGTTGTGGTTCTGGTCAATGGATGGGTTACCCTCGTCGTCAGAGTTCATCACGATTGGGTGAGTGTCTTGTTGGAGGCGAGCCATATATTGAGGCACGATTTCCATTGCTCGATCGGTGGTTTTACGCCAAACGCGATACTTCACAATTTCGTAATTATCGGTACCATCGGCGGTAATCTTCAGGTCGGTTTGATAGTATCTGCCCTTCTTGCCATTTGAGGTGAACACATATTCGCTCATCACCCTGTCGATCACATCCACGCTTGCTTTGAGTTTGTAGGTGGTGTTGATTGGTGAGCCGTAGGTGTTATAAGAACCGTCGTTGTCACGATAAGTCTTGATCACCGACACGTAATCGTTTTTACCCACCTTTGCAGATGCGTCGTGAATTTGAGGAATTTCGGTGTGGCTTACGTTTTGCTTAAACGAGCCATTTTCGTAGATAGCATAGTTCCAACTTGGGAGGCGTTGAGCCAAACCCACTTCCTCCGATTCGCTTTGCTCTTTGTTTCGAATCTTACCCACACTATACTCGGCGATTCTGCGGTCCTGGTCGAGTGTGAATTGGATAGCAGGACTTGCGTCATGCTCGCCTTTATGGATACGAGTAGAGCATACGTTATCATTCTCCACATCTTCAAGCGTGATAGCCTTGTCGGTAAGATCAGGGGTGGTCTTGTGTACCTTGATGGTGCTGTATGCGCTGTGAAGTTCTTTTTGGGTAGCGTGGTCCAATTCAGAGAACGATGCCTTGTATTCGTAACTTGCAGGGTGATCGTTGGTGGCAGTTGAAGCGCAGAACTCATCGTTGAACGAGTTGATGTTGAAGCCATTGAAATCAATTTCGTTAGTCGTGTTTTCCGTATAATCGTAATTGGTCTCCAATGAATATGTGGCTCCTGTGAGATTAGTCTTAGGAGATGCTTCATTCTCCTGATTGAAGAATCTCAAGTTGTACTTGTAGTCCAAATAGTAACTCTTCCAAAGCAACAATCCCTCTTCACGCTTGTCCACACTCACGATTTCAAGTTCGGCAATCTTCTTTGCTTCGCTATAGCGGTGGTCCACATCGTAGCGGTAGAAAGCGAGCTTCGAGCCTGCTTTCAGGTTGCCGTATCTCACATGGGTGTTCACCAAATTGTGGTCGATGGTGATGAGGTTTTTGTATTGATTGGTTTCGGTTGCCAAATCGTAGTCAGATGTAGAGGTGGTACCAATGCTCAATCGCAGACCTTCATTTGGGTCAAGACCTGGGATAAACACCTTGTCGTCGTTAGAATACGCTTCTTTGTAGTTGATAAAGAGCGCATCGGTTGGCTGACCCGATACCACATAAGTGATTTCGCGACCTTCAAAACCTTGCTTCACATTGTAGTTGTATTGGAATGTTTCACCTGGGGCGATTTCCACCTGATTACCCTTCGCATCAAGCAGTGGTTCCAAACCACCGTCTTCTGCACGCACCCACACCTTGAATCGCTGATCAATCTCATTGCCAGTAATTTCATTGAGTGTAGAGGTCCATTTCAGTTCCACAGTGTATTCATCGCCGGCAGCAGGAGTGGCTGTGGCTTTAAGTTGAATACCATAAAGACCTAATGATGGAGCATAGCTTTTGTGATAATTGGTGTAAGTGAAATTAGAGCTGCCTTGTTTATCACGCTTGTTCCAGTACCAAAGACGGTAGTCTGGAATGGTGACAATCAAATCCGTTACATCAAACTTCTTGGTACCTTTGGAACCCATCATACAGAAATAGTGCTCATTAGCAGGCACGGAGCTACAATCATGCTCCACTTTGAAAATATCTCCATCCACCAATTTGGTGTAGAAGTTTTCTACCACCTGACCACCACTCACAGCCACAGGACTATACTCTTCAAACATGCCATTGAATGGGGCAAATTCACGAATTGTTTGACCATTATACTGGTCAACCCACATACGTCCACGCCCTTTAGACATGAAGAATAGGCGGTTGGCATTACCTGACAGACGATAAACAGCACCCGGATTTTTATTCTTTTCAGTAGCTGGTATATATATACCATCAGTCAGAATCTGAACAGATTCGATTGCTTCGGCAATGTAATTAAGGGTCTCCTCATTAGACAAATCCTGTCCCTCCCTTGGAGTCCAAGAATCTTTCACCTTAACCAAAAGCGTAGTGTAGCCTTCCTTGTTTGGCTTATAGTTGCCGGCCGAAATGCCATAGGCTTTATTGATAGCGTCTTTATTTTTTACAGTGTAGTCAATAGTACCTTCTCTTTCGCCATCAGCGGTGTAGCCGCATTGCCAAATGCCTGGGATTTCTTTGTTGGTGTACACCTCTTTGAGCAGCGCCATGATTTGGCGAGGATCTGTCGCTGGATCCGCTAAATTCGAGGTCACGGCGCCACCATTAGCGTTTGTCCATGTGTAAGTTCTGCCCTCGTAAAACGACTTAGGCTTTACGACAGGCTGTGCATTCAACGTGGCAGACAAGAATGCCACGGCTGCAAGCGCGAACATAAGGTTGATAATTTTTCTCATAATTGATATAAAAGTTAAAGTTGTTGATTGTTGTTTTGTTTTTCCTAAATCATCAATTTTCCAAAACAGTTGCTTGATGTAGATTTCAGTTTGTATTCTGATTTTATTTTTTTTCCTATGAAATCTCTAATAATCAATGATAATTACTGTTTTTCGGGTCGGTGATTTCGTTTTCGCCACAAATTTACGCAGATAATCTCATCCAACAAAATCCATTTTTGCCATCCACCACTCCGTTTAAATTATTTAACAACTTGTTACAGAAATTCAAACTTCAAACCTGTCGGCTGGTTTTGCCGATGTGTGGGAAATGTCGTATTTTTGTGGTCAGATTTCTGCACGAGAATGAACCGCGAAATATTCCATATTGCCATTCCGGCTATCGTTACGAATGTCACGATTCCGCTGCTGGGGCTGCTCGACACGGCTATCGCTGGACACCTGCCGGGCGGCAGCGGTGCCACGTTTATCAGTGCGGTGGCGGTGGGGGCAATGATGTTCAACCTCATTTACTGGAATTTCGGCTTCCTGCGCATGGGCACTTCGGGGCTCACGGCACAGGCCTACGGCAGCGGCGACAAAGCCGAAACCGTGGCTGTGCTCCAACACGCCATGGCACTCGGATTTCTGATTTCCGTTGGTATCATCGTGCTTCAGTGGCCTCTGCAATGGGTCACGCTGCTGGCTATCGGCCCGAGCGACACGGTGCGGCAGTTGGCACTCACCTATTTCTACATTGGTGTGTGGGGTGCTCCACCCACGCTGGTGATGATGGGTATCAAGGGGTGGCTACTGGGAATGCAGGATTCGCGCAGCCCAATGGTGATTTCCATTGCCGTGAATGTGCTCAACATCGTGCTATCGGTGATAGCCGTGTTTGCGCTCGGACTGGGTTTCACCGGCATCATTGTGGGTACGGTACTTGCCGAGTGGATAGGGCTTGCCTACTCGCTGTGGCTGCTGAGGCGCAAATATCGCTCGCATGTGGCGGCGATGGACTGGCGCAAGGCGTTCGGGTTCAAGGGATCGGCACGATTTTTCAAGGTAAATTCGCACATATTCATACGCAGCACGCTCATGATGCTCCAGGCATTGTTTTTCACGGCGGCTGGCGCACGCAGCGGCGATATGACGCTGGCTGTGAACACGCTCATTCTGCAAATGGCTATTCTTTTCTCCTACTTCATGGACGGCATCGCCTTTGCTGGCGAAGCCATTGCTGGCAAATATTACGGCCGTGGCGATGTGGCGGCGGAGCATAGTTGCGTGTGGCACCTGTTTGGCTGGGCTGGAGCGTTTACCGCCATTTGCACGCTGCTGTATGCCATTTTTCCCGAACAGATTTTCACGGTGCTTACCAACGATCATTCCGTGGTGAGCGCAGCCCTCGATTTCCGCTGGTGGTGTGCTGTGATTCCCGTTGCCGGCATGGCGGCATTTGTGTGGGACGGTGTGTTTATCGGACTCACCCGCACTCGCGAAATGATGGCAGCGGTGGGCATCGCCTTGGCGGCGTTTTTCCTCACATTCGCCGTAGTGCCCACCTCAATGGGCAACCACGGCTTGTGGCTCGCCTACATCACATTCCTCGCCACCCGCTCCCTCGTCCAAACCGCCCAATACCTAAAAAACCTGTGAGTCAACAAGACAACAAGTCAACGAGTCAACAAGTTTCCGAGCGCTCCGAGTGCTCCAATTATCAAGGCACCAAGGCACCCACAAAATTCCGTGAGATTTTCCACCCACAAAGCAAAACCAGTGAGTGAGATCCGTGTGAGCCTACCCCCCACAAAGCAGAATTCATGTGAGCCATTGGAGCAAACCTGTGGAGAGCCTCCGTGAGATTTTCCACCCTCAAAAGCAAAACCTGTGAGATCTGTGAGATCCGTGTGAGCCTACCCCCCCACAAAGCAGAATCCATGTGAGCCATTGGAGCAAACCTGTGGAGAGCCTCCGTGAGATTTCCCACCCTCAAAAGCAAAACCTGTGAGATCTGTGAGATCCGTGTGAGCCTACCCCTACAAAGCGGAATCCAGGTGAGCCATTGGAGCAAACCCGTGGAGAGCCTCTGTGAGATTTCCCACCCACAAAGCAAAACCTGTGAGATCTGTGGGATCCGTGTGAGTCCCCCCACAAAGCGGAGTTTGAATTAGCGGAGTTTGTTGCGCTGGAAGTGGCGCATAGCGTAGCCGAAATAGCCTACCACACCCAAGGCGTTGATGGCTACGGTGGTCCAGAACGCAGCCGAATAGCCCAACCAGTCGGCCACCACACCACCGATAAGACAACCCACACCCATACCAATATCCCACGAAATGAGAATGGTGGAGTTGGCTGTGCCTCGCTGGTCGTTGGTTCCGAGGTTGATGGTCATATTCTGGTAAGCCGGCCACATGTGACCGTTGCCGAGACCGATGAGCACGGCAGAACCGTAATAACCAATGGCATTAGGCACAGCAATAAACAAGGTGTAGCCCACAAGCGATATGAGCATTCCATAACCACCATTGTGGGTGAGTCGGCCTTCGCGCAGTGCTTTCGCGCCTTGCAGACGCGACGAAATCAGTCCCACCGCCAATATCAAGAACCATGCGCCTGTGCCAGCGGTGATGTGCATCACCTCTTTACCGTAGATGGCAAGGTAGTTGCTCAACACACCAAAACAGAAGCCGAAGCACACCATATTCGCCGCCAACGCCCAACCTTTGAGCAAGAAGAAGCGGTCGAGCGACACGGTGCGGCCAGTTTTGTTGATGGGGCGTGGTTTGAGTTTGAGTGTGGAGTCCACGGCAAGCCCTACGCCAGCAATCGCCAAGGCGAGAATAAATATCATGTCGAAACTGTCGGTGAGTTCATAGAGAAAAATGCCCACCGATGGTGCTATCGCCATACCGAGGTTATTGCTCAATCCGTAGTAGCCTATACCCTCGTTGCGACGCGACGACGGCAGCACATCGATAGCCACCGTGCTGTTGGCGACCGTGATAGCCCCGAACGGACCACCATGCAGCGTGCGCACTATGGCAAAGAGCAGCAGCGTGCCTGCCATAAGGTAACCGGCAAAGAATATGAAAAACACGAAGAAAGTGACCATCAGCACCTTCTTTCGTTGAAAATTATCGACCATAAAGCCGCTGAATGGGCGAAACAGCATGGCAGTGACCGAGTAGCCGCTCAGCACCAGCCCAATCATGTCTTTCGTGGCATGGAAATGTTCGCTCAAATAAAGAGGCAGCAAAGGCGTGAGCAGATAGAAGGCGAAGAAAAGCGTGAAATTGGCAATCATCACCTTGCAGTAATTCCTATTCCAAAGTTTCTCTGTGTTAGCAGTCATCCCCATCAAAATTTAAAAGCCAAAAAAATATCCATTCCCACGCTATAGCATGGGAATAAAAATCCCTCTCGGAGAGGTCTTTACACCCTATGCCCAATCAGGGTGGCGCTGGTGGCTTTCTCCACCACGCACATCACGCGGTCGCCCACCTTAGTATCGCCAGCAGGAAACACAATCACCTTGTTCTGCTGTGTGCGGCCAAACATATCGTCTTTCGAGCGTTTGCTGTAGCCTTCCACCAGCACCTCAAAGGTTTTGCCCACATCGTTGCGGTTGCTGCACAGCGACAGTTCGTTTTGCAGCGCAATCATACGGTTGAGGCGGTCGATTTTCACCTCCTCGCTCACATTGTCGGGCAGATGCTTGGCGGCGAATGTGCCAGGACGCTCGCTGTATTTAAACATAAACGACGAGTCGAAGCCCACTTCGCGCATCAGCGAGAGCGTCTCCTCGAAGTCTTCCTCCGTCTCGTTGTGGAAACCGGTGAACATATCGCTCGAAATGCCGCAGTCGGGCATCGCTTCACGGATTTTCGCAATTCGGTCGAGATACCATTCGCGGGTGTATTTGCGGTTCATAAGTTTCAAAATCTTGTTGCTGCCGCTCTGCACTGGCAGGTGAATGTGGTTGCAGATGTTGGCGTGCGATGCCATGGTGGCAATGATTTCATCGCTCAAATCCTCTGGATTGCTGGTGGTGAAGCGCACACGCATTTCAGGCGCGGCCTCAGCCACAAGTGCGAGCAGCGCAGCCATATCCACAGGTTCACCGCCGTCGGCAGGCTTAAAGAGGTAGCTGTTCACGTTCTGACCGAGCAAAATCACCTCCTTGAAACCCTTGTTTTGCAGGTCGCGCAATTCGTTGAGAATGCTCTCCGGCTCACGGCTGCGTTCACGGCCACGGGTGTAAGGCACGATGCAGTAGGTGCAGAAGTTGTTGCAGCCACGCATGATGCTGATGTAGCCGCTCACCTTGTTGCCGCTGATGCGCTGTGGAATGATGTCGCGATAGGTTTCGGTGGTCGAGAGTGTGGTTTCGATGGCTTTCTCGCCGGCTTCAGCACTGGCGATAAGGTTGGGCAGTTCCAAGTAGGAGTCGGGACCAGCCACGATGTCAACGTCGTACTCGTTGATTAGCACTTCCTTCAGACGCTCAGCCATGCAGCCGATAATGCCCACAATCAGGCGACGCTTGCGATTGCGGCGCAAGGCGTTGAGTTGGTTGAGGCGAGAGAATATTTTTTGCTCGGCGTTGTCGCGAATCGAGCAGGTGTTGATAAAGATGGCGTCGGCAGCATCGAGCGTGTCGGTGGTGTCGTAGCCAGCCATTTTCATCACCGAAGCCACCACTTCGCTGTCAGCCACATTCATCTGGCAGCCGTATGTTTCGATGAACAATTTCTTTGAAAATTCTCCCTGATTGTCGTAACTCAACTTCATGTCCATATCGTAAAGAGCTTATATTATCGTCAATAAAAAAACTCACGCACAACATGCGCGCGAACCACAATGCAAAATTACATTTATTTCTCCTAACCACCAAATCCACCCATGCTCAGACGCAGCCCACTCAAGCCACTACCGATATAATTTGCTGATAGCAAATAGCGGAACTATGGTCACTTGGTGCTCCTCGCCATTGTCTTGCTCATCGATGTAGGTGATTTTTCCGAAGTTCTCTGCCGAGCATCTTACAGCCGAGTGCAACTTCTTTTCACGCATAAACACCCACAGGCTCTTCATGCCACCTTGCACATTTGCCTTCACTTCCACTGGCAGCACTTTATTGCCAAAAGATTCGATGTAGTCAACCTCTGCCAACGAACTCTTCGCCTCTCTTGCCCAGTAATACAATTCATGGCGCAAATTTGCCGTTTTGTAGGCAAGAAGTTCTGTTCCTGCCACTTGTTCGGCAATTGAGCCTTTATTAACGAGGTCGGTGGCATTGGCGGTCAAAATTTGCGCAGTGATGTCTGAGATGTCGCCCAATGCCATATTGAGAGTTCGCAACAACAATCCACAGTCAAGAAATATCACTTTGCGCTTATTGGCATTGATTTCGCTTCCAAGTGGCAATCCATTGGCTGATGTATGCGTCACTGGTATCAAAATACCAGCACGATAAAGCAAATCGAGTGCTTGTTTCACAGCATGAGTTTTGTATCCACCCACATCCGCATACACAAATTTCTTGCCACATTGAACAGCGGCACTGTGCAGAACGCTACGGAGCAAATCGGGGTCAACCTTACTCTTATACTTCGGAAAGTCGTCTTCATACGACACGATAATGTCGTCTTGCACTTCCTGACACTGCGAATAGTTGTGAGTAGCCACCCATTTCACCACCACTTCGGGCATTCCACCTATCATCATGTAGGTGCGATAGTGCTCTAATATGGTCTTATAGAGCGGTTCTGGCAGGGGGTGCTCTGCCGACGCGCTGTCTCTCGCCTTTAGCAATGCATCAAATCCGCAAGCCGACTCAAACTCGTCGAAACTCAACGGACGCATAAACATGGAGTGGATACGCCCCACGCCAAAAGTTGGAAGGTCGTCTAATGCGAACTCCAGTAAAGAACCTGCCGCAATCACATGAAGTTTGGGCATATCCTCTTTGAAAAAGCGTAGTGCCATGATGGCTTTCGGGCACTCCTGCACTTCGTCAAGAAACAATAGCGTTTTGCCAGGAATAATATCAATGCCTATCAATGCCGACAACTGGCTAACGATTCGGCCAGCATCGAGGTCGGCTTCAAAAACCTGCTTATAAATTGGAGATTTTTCAAAATTAATCTCTGCGTAGTTTTGGAATAGTCGGCCCAAATGCTTGACAGAACTGGATTTTCCCACCTGTCGAGCACCACGCAGAAGGATTGGCTTGTGGTCTGCCCTTTTTGCCCACTCTTCAAGGTACTTGTCTATGATTCTTTTTAGATACATGCTAATATATTGTATTTTAGGCTACAAAGTTACTAAAATTGAAAAATACAAACAAATAATTGGGCGATTTTTTGAAAAATACAAAGATATAATTGGGGCAAAAATTGAAAAATACAAAGATATAATTGGGCGGTTTTTTGAAAAATACAAAGATATAATCAGTTTTTCACTTTGCGGACGAGGGTGCGGAAAGCGAAACCGATGTGGCGAATGGTGGTGGCTACGGTGCCGTAGTAGTGGCACATGATGTGGTAGCGCTCTTTCAGCGAGGCCTTGTGATGCTTGTCGGTCAAGCCGTCGGTGAGGAAACTCACAATGGGGGCATCGCCCACGTAGGCATTGTGGTCCGACTGCTGGAGCACACGAATGCACCAATCGTAGTCGGCGCTGAAGCGATAGGCGAGGTTGTATTGCGGAGCGAGGTCGCGGCGTGCAGCAAACGCCTGATGGCACACCAGCATACCGTGCTTGAAACTGTCGGCAGTAAGCACCGCTGGGGCTGTGAGGTGGCGCATACCCACCACTTTGCGCTCGGCGTTCACCACTTGGGTCTGACCGTAAATCACACCCGGATTGCTCCCTGACACGGCTGCCATACGCGCAAGCGAATCAGCGGCGGCAAATGCGTCGCCAGCGTTCATCCATATCAGATATTTTCCTTTGGCAAGGCGAATGGCCTTGTTCATAGCGTCGTAGAGTCCCTTGTCACGCTCGCTCACGATGCGAGTGCCGGCAATGCCAGCCTCGTTCACCATGCGCAGGGTGTCGTCGGTCGAAGCGCCGTCCACCACCAGATATTCATAGTCGGTGCACGATTGCTCCTTCACACTCTTCAGCGTGGGCGCAATCACCCCAGCCGCATTCCACGTAACAGTAATCACAGAAAATAACACTTCCATATCATTCATTTATTTCGCAAATGAGGGGGCGAGATGGTGTAGTTTCGCCTTCATTTGGGCAATTTCTTACGCAAAAATAGCAATAAAATTTGTGAAACATTTGCATTTTGGCGTTAATTTGTTTTTCGCCGTGGGCTGAGGTTGGAAATAATATTGTAATTTTGCGTAAAATAAGGCGTATAAGCCAATCGTGGCATCCGCTGCCGATTGCGTTTACACGCTCTCCGATTTTTAGACTAAAACAAGAAATTATGGCATCAAAACTTTGGGAAAAAAACATACAGGTTGACCACGATGTGGAAACCTACACCGTGGGGCGCGACCGTGAAATGGACCTCTATTTGGCTCGCTACGACGTGCTTGGCTCGATCGCCCACATCACTATGCTGCAAACCATCAATTTGCTCACCGCCGACGAGCTTTCCCAGCTCACCGCTGCCCTGCGCGAGATTTACGCCGAGATTGAGGCTGGCAAATTCGTGATTGAAGACGGCATTGAGGATGTGCACTCGCAAGTGGAACTGATGCTTACGCGTCGCCTTGGCGATGTGGGCAAGAAAATCCACTCTGGCCGCTCACGCAACGACCAAGTGCTCGTGGACCTTCGCCTCTTTATCCGCAGCGAGATTGAAGATGTGGTGCATCACATCACCACGCTTTTCCACACGCTTCAGGCGCAGAGCGAGCGTTATAAGGATGTGTTGATGCCGGGCTACACCCACTTGCAAGTGGCAATGCCGTCGTCGTTCGGACTGTGGTTTGGGGCATACGCCGAATCGCTTGCCGACGACCTGGTGGTGCTCCGCGCCGCCTACGATGTGAACAACCGCAATCCGCTGGGCTCTGCCGCTGGCTACGGCTCGTCGTTCCCCCTCAACCGCGAACTCACCACGCAGTTGCTCGGATTTGCGTCGGTCGACTACAATGTGGTGTATGCCCAGATGGGACGTGGCAAGACCGAGCGAATCGTGGCAGCCGCCATCGCCAACATTGCCGCCACCATTTCAAAACTGGCGTTCGACGCATGTATGTTTAATTCGCAAAACTTCGCATTCATCAAACTCCCCGACGAGTTCACCACCGGCTCTTCGATTATGCCGCACAAGAAAAATCCCGATGTGTTTGAATTGACGCGCGCACGTTGCAACCGTCTGGAGGCACTGCCGTTCCAAATCACAATGGTCACCAACAATCTGCCTGTGGGCTATTTCCGCGACTTGCAACTCACCAAGGAGGATTTCCTGCCGGCGTTCGATGAAATCAAGGCTATTCTCTCGATGGTCAACGCCATGATGAGCCAAGTGAAGGTGAACGAGCATATCCTCGACGATGCACGCTACGACCTCATGTTCAGCGTGGAGGAGGTGAACCGCCTCGCAGCCGCTGGCATGCCGTTCCGTGATGCCTACAAGAAGGTGGGACTCGACATCGAGGCAGGCAAGTTCACCCCAGTGAAGAAGGTGCACCACACCCACGAGGGCTCTATCGGCAACCTCTGCAACGACCGCATCGCCGCCCTCTACCAGCGCACGCTCGATGGCTTCGATTTCGAAACCTATCACAAGGCGTTCAGCCACCTGCTCGGCAGATAACGGCAACTCAGAGGGGAGGGAGCGAATATTCAAAACGTAGGGACATGCCTTTGGCATGTTTCTAATGCGTTGAAATTTTGGTCACTTCCTTTGAAACATGCCGAGGCATGTCCCTACGCTATGGTGATGTCTATTTGGTGATTTAGCATACCTTAGCCACACACAAATATTGATTCACAATAATGAAATAACCGATGATAAAGAAAACGCTTTTACTGATTATGCTTTTGGGTGTGTTTGCCAGTTGCAACCACATCGACAACAAGGTGCTTCCCTCCTACACCGTGCGCATCGACTTGGGCACATACGGCGTGTGGAACACCTACGGTGTGACTGGCGTGGGCGATTACCGCATCTTCAGCCGCGATAAGCAGTTGCCAGCCAACTTTCCCTACAACGCCAACACATTCACCGGCTTTGGCGGCGTGCTGCTCATCATGGGGCTCGACACATCCACTGGCTCGTATGCGCCACTGGCGTTCGACGCTGCCTGTCCTGTGGAGCGCAGACCAGAATACACGCTCACTGTCGACCCCACCACATTCGATGCCATTTGCCCCAAATGCGGCTCGCACTACAACGTGCTCAATGGCTCTGGCGGACCGCTCTCAGGCACAGCACTTAGCCAAAAAGTGGGGCTCCAACCCTACAAATGCCGCCAATCGGTGAACGGAGGTTACATCATCACCTCATACTAACCGCAGATTTTTGTTTTTCAAATATTTGTCAAAACAAAAAAATTGCATTACCTTTGCACCGCATTTGTTTACCGCAATAGCTGCTCGGATGGTGGAATCGGTAGACACGAGGGACTTAAAATCCCTTGGCCATTAGGCTGTGCGGGTTCAAGTCCCGCTCCGAGTACCCACATAGGCTGTTAATCTCCGCGATTAACAGCCTTTTTTAGGCTCACACAGATCTCACAGATTCCACAGGTTTTGCTTTTGAGGGCGTTAAATCTCACAGAGGCTGGTGGTTATTGAAGTGTCCGAGTGCTCCGAGGGCTCTGATTAACAAGGTTCCCACAAATTCTCCGAGGGGTGAATTTGTGGGAATTTTTAATTTGTGGAAATTTGTGATAATTTGTGGCAGATTTTAAAAAACAGGAATCCCACGAATTTCACGAATAATTATTTTTGTTGAATCTGTTGAATCTGTTGAATCTGTGTGAGACCTTCCCACATAATTCTGTGAGATTTCCCACCAACAAAAATTTCCGTGAAATCCGTGGAATCTGTGTGAGCCACTGCCCACCACAAAAGTGGAATCTGTGTGGGTAAAGGGTTAGCGCTTACGGTTGCGGACGCTTCTTACTGCGCCACCGCTCGATTTCACTTCGCGGGTTTTCACCTTTGCCACTTTCTGTTTCTTTTCCTTTTTCACAGTAGCCTTCTTGGTGGACTTTGCGCCACGCTTGGTGGTGGATTTCTTCACCGACTTCTGCTCCTCTGCTGCTGTGGTTTCTTCATCGTCGGCGCCTTCGGCTTCACGCTCTGCCTTTTCGCGGGCTTCCTTCTGAGCCTGGAGCTCTTCGCGTGATGGCACCCACAATCCCTTGTCGAACTGGCGCAAACGGCGTTCAATGCTGTCTTGTGCGTGCTTGTAGGCCTTATCGTCAGGGAATTGCATACGCAAGGTTTGGTTGCGCAGGTTCTTCACCTTATAGATGTCGCCCTTATACATATTGAGTTTGAAGAAGTCGTCGAGGTTGTAGCGGAGCAAGTTGTTGTCGTTGTCGGTAAACACAAACTGCTGTGCGATGTATGGGCGAATGTCGTTGAGTTTCACCCAGAACATAGGCCACTTTTGCACCACGCCAAACTCGTCTTCACGGTGCAGCACAGGGCAGATGGCATCCACACGGCTACGCATTTTATTGCTGCGGGTGTCGAACTCCCACTTTTCAATAATGTAGTAACTCAGCACCTCACTACCTGGAATGTCGGCATTCTCAATCACGTATTTAGGCGCCTTTTCGGTGCTGCCCTTGGCGTGAGCGTAGAGAATGTGGAAGCGGTCGAGCATGTTGCTGATCTTATACTTGTAAGTGTCGGTAAACATTTCGCGACCGTCGAGCCACTCATACACAGAGATGTCGCCGTTAGCCACATGGCGCATGATGATGTAGAACAAACTTTCGCCATCTTCATTTGGCTCTTCGGGATAATAGAGTGCCGCGTTCTTGCCCTTGGTGAGGTCAATCTCACGATACACGATTTTCATCCACTGCAAGTCGGCATCGCTTGGCTCCGGCACCTCGTAGAACGATTGCTGACGCGTTGAAACTTGCGATTGAGCCTTCTTCGCAGCGGTGGCTGCGGTCTTTTTCACCACCTGTGCTTGTGCAACAGAGGCAGTGCAAGCGATAGCCGCCACGGCAATGATTACTTTGAGAAACTTCATATCTAAAGTTTATATATAAATATTATCTGATTAAAAAATTATCAATTCACAATCACTTCCATTGGTGCGATGTCGCGAGTCACGCCGTCGGGGCCTGTGGCCTTCACACGCGAGATGTAGAAGCGCTTGCCGTGTCGCATCTGCTTCATAGCCTCACGCTGGCGTGGTGAGAAGTTTGAGCCCGACGAGCGTTCGCTCATGGCGTTGCCCATCTGGTCAAAAAGCACCATATCGAAACTTACCACACGGAAGTCGATTTTCAACAAGTCGTCGTCGATAGCCGCATCCAGTCCCTTGGCTGCCAGGAGTGTGCCTTTAGAGAAAGGCTTGCCACCCTTGTAACTGGCTCGATGGCCGTTGCCGTCGGTGTAGGTGATAAATGGCATTGGGTCGGGCAACTTACGCACGCGGAAACTGGTGGTGCCCACATTGGTGCGCTGACCGTCGATTTCGGCAGTCACGCTAATCGTACACTCGCTGCCTATTGCCGATGAGCGAGCCACCCAGCCATTAGCGGTCTTGGTGAGCGAGCCGTTGGTCATTGTGGCTTGAATCGACTGCTGAGGCACGCCTGCCACAGCAATTGACACAGGGTTGTCGATACCGGCGTAGAACACGTTCATCATAGTGGCAGAAACGGTAGCCAATGGCTCAATCACGGTGTACGACGATTTGAAGTCGCGCTTGGTGACGCTACCATCACGCGCCGTAACCTCGATAAAGCCGGAGAACTCGAATTTGCCGGTGCTGCCGGTCGCCACCTCGTAGTGGCTGCCCTTGATTTGGCTGCCGTTCACAAACACGCGTGGGCGCGCTGTGGTGTCGATGGCCGCCATCACAATCTCGGCAGAATATTTGCTGCCACGCATCACCATCTTCGATTCAGGCACCACAAACGCGTCGAAATGATTCACGCGCAGCTCGCCAGTGTCGAGGTTGGAAATCATGGAGCCGAGCGCCACGCCTTCGGCGAAGCGGATATCGTTTTGCAACTTCGAGAGCAGTGTGATAGCGGCAATGGCTGGCATACCCTCAAAGAGGCTTTCCTCCCATCGTTTCGTTCCCTCGCTTGTTTTCACATTTGCAGTAGAGAGCGCTTCCTCCACATTCTTCTGTGCATCGGGATTGTCGAGCACTCCCAATATGAATGTGCGGTATTGCTCAATGCGGGTGCGCAGTTGAGCGCCCTTCTTACCTGTTGGAGGCAGCATCACCTGGGCGGCAGCGTCGAGGTTGTCTTCGGCTTCAATGTGGTTCACATCGCCTTGCGGACCATCGCACTGCTTCACAATATCTACCTTCAACGATTCGATATAATCATACAGACTGTCGGTGGTGTTGCGCACCTGCATACCCAAATCCAGCCACTGGCGGCCCTGCTTTGGATATTTGTTGTAGAATGCTTGAATTTGCTCAAACATCATCTGGCTGCGCGCGGTGAGTGTGCGATTGGTGCGCGAGAGCCCCTGTTGCACTTGGCGGAACCCACTGAGCACATCACTCGACACATTCAAGGCAAGCATGGCGGTCAGAACGATGTACATCAAGTTAATCATCTTCTGACGTGGCGACATGCGGCCCACCGTCTGGTTTTTAGCGTTTGCCATGCTTATTCGTTAGAGTTATCATTATCATCATTAAGGTCAACGCCAGGCATACCACCCATTGGGCGATACATGTTCACGGTCATTGCCTTAATCATTTTTTCATACACGCTGTTGAGTTGCTTCATGTAGCGAGCCATCTTTTCGGTCTCGTCGCAGTAGTGTGCGCTTTCGGCTGCCGATTTCTCGTACATGTCGCGAATATCCTTCAAACCACGGTTCACGCGGTCGATGCTGTCGAGCTGTGAGGAAATGCTCTTGAGCTGAATTTCGTAGATGGTGTTCAGACCGCCAATGTTGCGGTTGAGGTTTTCCATCTGCTCCACATAGCCGGTGCTGCTTTGGGTGATGCTCTCGCTGTTTTCGGTAATGGCGCGATAGCTGCCAAGCAGCGTTTCCGACACTTGGTTGAGCGCGGTGGTGGTTTCGTTCAGTCGCTGCATCTGCTCTGAAATGCCAGCCATTTGGCTCAAATATTGCTGAGTGGCGTCGGTGAGTTCAGCCATACGGCTCAACTGGTCGCTTGCGGCTGCCATTTTAGCGATGCTTTCACTCAGCGAGCGAGAATCCTCCTCGGTGAGGTCAATGCCCTGTGGCAATCCCACAGCAGCCTTAGCCTCGGCTTCGGTCACGCCTTGCTGTGCAGGAACCTGCGCCGCTGCGCCACCGCCAATCACGATGTTGCCACCACCTGCGAAGTCGGGACGGTCGTCGGGGTCGCCAGAAGCGAGAACGGGGAACACCTGCTCCCATTTATAATCGTGCTCGGGACGGTCGAAAGCGGTGAGGATAAACATCAATACTTCCGTACCCATACCGATGGTGAGCATTTCGTTACCACCTTCGAGGTGAAGAATCTTGAACAACGCACCCAAGATTACGACTGCCGCACCAATACTGTAGGCAAAGTTGAAGAAACGCTGACCGGTTTCACCCGAAAGGAAGCGTTCAATCACATTTTTATATTTCTTAATTTTTCCCATAATCCCTTATGTGTAATTGATTGGAAAATCTGTATTTGCTTTGATTTTTTTGATTAGTTTTTCTTTCTTTTCACCTTGGTGTAGCCCACCTTTGAGCGCACGCAGCGGAAACCGATGTAAGAGCGTTGCTCGTTTTGGTATTCCCACATGCGGAGGTCGGCGCGAATGTTGTGTGCCACGTCTTTCCACGAGCCACCACGCACAATCTTGCGCGACATCTTGTAAGGGTCGTCCTTCGCCACATTGTAGCGGTATTCGGGGTTGAGGTCGCTGGTCATGCGGTCGATGCTCTCGGTGTAGGCGGTAGAGGTCCATTCGCTCACGTTGCCAGCCATGTCGAAGAGCCCGAAGTCGTTGGGCTCGTAGGTGCCCACGGGCGCGCACACTATGCTGCCGTCTTTCACATAGTTGCCCTCCTGTGGCTTGAAGTTGGCATAGAAGCACCCTTCATCTTCGGTGAGCGGCAAATCGCCCTCCCAAGGGTATTTGTTCTTGTTCACACCTGCACGTGCCGCAAATTCCCATTCAGCCTCGGTGGGCAAGCGGTATGGCTCCACATACACGCCTTCCTTGCCGAGCGACTTGCGGAGGAACTCGGTGCGCCAGTTGCAGAATGCGTTGGCTTGCTCCCAGCTCACACCCACCACGGGGTAGTTGTTGTAGTTGCCGTTGGCGAAGTACATGCGCACATACGGCTCATTGTAGGCGTTGTCGAAGTCGTTCACCCAGCAAGTGGTGTCGGGGAACACGTTCACGATATAGGTGTTCACGAAATCCCATTGACCGGAGAGCGGACGGTTCACGGTCTGGCGCACGATGCGGCCATCATCGTCGATGTAGGCAGTGTCTTTGCTGATAGTAGGCACATCGGTGGGCACTGCGTGGTCGGTGTTGTAGTCGCGAGTGGCAGGGTCGAGACGGTGCTTGCGCTTCACAGCCTCGGTCATATTATAGATTTCGTAGCGATAGTTCATCTGAGTGGGGTCGAGTTCCTTCACGCCAGTGATGGGGTTGATGCGATACACACTCTCGATAGCGCGTTCCTCGTCTTCGCTCGGATTGCGCCATGGAATGTTTTTCGACCAGTCGAGATGAGGCTTCACAGGGTCGCCGTACTTGTCTTCGGTGATTTTAAACTCGTCGTTGCCACCGTAGGCAGGGTCGGCAAGGCGCTCACGGATAATGGAGTCGCGCACCCAGTAAAGGAATTGCTTGTACTTTGAGTTGGTGATTTCGGTCTGGTCCATCCAGAATGCGTCAACCGACACACCGCGCGCCGTGGAGTCGATGCCCCAAAGCGAGTCGGCCTCTGATGGTCCTTCCTTCATTGAACCACAATCCACGAGCACCATGCCGTAAGGCGTAGGCTCCACAAACACGGAGCCACTCACGCCAGTCACTTCGCCTCCGTAGGCCGACACTGAGCGCCGTCCCGAGAAGCAAGAAGTGAGCACTGTTGCAAACACGAATGTGGTGAGAGAAATTAATAGTACCTTTTTCATATTCTACATTAATCGAATACTCTTATGTTTATTTTTATTTTTTTCGCCTAAGTTCAATTTCACGTTATAGTTCACAAACACCTCATGGCTACCCGAAGTGGCCTTTGAAATGTCGGAAATAGGATAATCGTAGGAGTAGCCCACTACGAAATTCTTTATCTCAACCCCTGCCACAAGGCTCACCGCATCTTTATGACGGTATGCCACGCCACCGGTGATAAACTTGTTGTAGCGCACTCGCATTGTGGCCTCTGCCTGGTAAAGATTGAAATCGGTCTTCACAAACACAGAGGGTTGTAATTCAAATAACGTATTATTTATGGGAATATTGCCACCTGCCATAAAATAACATGTGCGGCCGGCCTCAAATATGTAGAGGTCTTCCTCGTTGCCCTCCGATTTCATCTCCACCGAGGGTTGTGTGAGGTGCGTGGCTGAGAAACCTGCCCACCAGTGCTTGTGCTGGTAGAAAATGCCCGCGCCGAAGTCGAACGCATTGCCCGAAACGTCGGTCTTGGGAATGGCGTCGTCGGCCTCGTCGCCCTCCACCTCGATAATTCGGGAACCACGGAATTTTTCGTTGACTAAGCCCACCTGAATACCGCCACTTAGCGTGCCGCCAAACAGTTTGTGCTTATACGCCAGCTGTGCCGACGCATTCAAGCCCGAATACAAGCCCATGCTGGTTTGGTTGATGGCCACGCCGGTGGCAAATCGCTTGTTGAGGAACTTGAATGGCATATCCGCCAGCCCCACAAACGAGAGCGGTGCGTGCTTGATGCCCACCCATTGCGCGCGGCTGCCCACGGTCACGTGAATGTAGTCGGTGTTGCCTATGGCTGAAGGGTTGTAATAGCCTGGCACCATATAATATTGGGTGTACTGATTATCCACCTGCGCCCTCAGTGTGGTCACACACAGGAAAGCGGCAAGCGTCAGCATCAAATATTTACGAATGTAGGTCATTATCCCTTCTTATGATTGTTCGTTGTTTGTTATTCAAAATAAAATGTGAGCACCACCATGTTGTTGGTCACCTTGTCCACGCTTTGTGTGAAGCGCATCATTTCGGGGTTGTCCTCCAAGTCGGGGCGATTTTTCTGAAGCACGTTCTTCAAGCCGAAACAGAATTTCAGTTCGGGGCAAAGTTTGAAGAATGGCAAATAGATGTCGCAGCCCATGCCCACGGTGAGCATAGCGTCGCCATTTGCCAGGCGGAGTTGCTCGGTGCGGTCTTTAGCCACGTCGAACACGCCCATCACGCCACCAGTGAAATAGGGGCGCACATTGTGGTAGCGGTTCGCCGAAATCTTCAGATCGAGCGGCAGCACAATGTAGGTGGATTTGATGTTTTGGCTCTGATTGCGGCGCAGCGGGTCGGTCACCTCGTCGGGGGCGGAGGAGTTGATGTATTTCACCACCTTGTTGCCAAAATACATACCCGGCGAGAAGCGCAGGTTGAAATTCTTGGCAAGGCGCAGGTCGGCGAGCACATTCACGCAGAAGCCCGGTGAATGTTGCGGCACATCGGCAAACCAAGTTTCGCCGTCTTCGGTCTGAAAGCCATTGTTCACGATGTGAATATCCTGAAAATTGGTACCCACCGAAAAGCCGAAGTGGATCTTCTTCTGGTCGACATACTGGCGATTCAGAATCTTGTCATTGTCTTGCGCAAAGGCTGTTAAAGCGCACAAAACCAACGCAAAAAGCATTATATGTGATTTAAAATCAATTTTCATCTCGTCATTAATAACGCAAATTTATCCCCTCTTATTGCCATCCCCACCACTTTTTTCCACTTTCAAGCGGAGAGGCGGGCGGAGAGGCGCGATGCCCAGACGAAAACGGGGAGGGTGAACCAGCGGTGCATCACATAGCCCATGACAAGCAGTATGGGGAGTTGACCGAAGGCGTAATGACCATAAACATCTATGCCGAAGTGGCCCAAGAATGGGCTGACCAAATAGCCGAACACCAGCCCCGATAGGGAGTGAAGCAGGAATATCTCAAAACAGATGCTGCCCAACCACACCAGCGGTTTCCAATGCAGTATGCGGCTGATGATGCCTTCGGTGCCGGCATTGAGCACAAACACCAGCAAGAGCAGCGAAAGCGGAATCTCCCACATCACGCTGTCGTTGAATTTGTCTTTATCTTGGTAGTCCCATGCTTGAGAGAACACCATCAAACCCACATACAGCCCCACCACAAGCACCTCTGCCAACGTGGCTTTCGCCATATTCCAACCTGTGAGGCGTGGGCGCAACGCCTTATACACATTATAGAAGATAATGCCGGCGGTGAACTCGTAGATGCGGAACGGTGGGAACACATGGGCGTAGGTGACCAAATCGGGGTCAGTCAAGGCGCACATACATACAAAATACGCTATCTGAAGCACTGCAAAGAGCAGCAGTTGCCAGCGCAGCCTTATCCTGTCGAGCCATGTGGCTATGTAAGGGTAGCAGAGGTAGCAAATCAGTAAGTCGCACAAAAACCATGTGGGGGTGTTGAAAGAGAAAAACACGTTCACATCTGGCACGAAACTTTGCACCAGCAGCAAATTGGGTACCAACGCCCCCCAACTCATATAGGGCAAGGTGGTGGAAAAGCCAAAGGTGGCTGCCATCAGCAATGCGAACGCAAACCAATGGAGCGAATAGAGCCGCAGCGCGCGATTGGCGACGAACGACTTGAACCGTGCGCCCCTGATGGGCTCTGGCTGATGCTTCATGCGCATCAAAAAGCCGCTCATGATGAAGAAGCCCACCACGCCGCTGGTGGCCAATTCCATAAACAATTCCTCGCCGCTGTGAAACAGCACTACGGAAAGGATGAAAATGCCTCGCCACGAGGTGAGCGCATTGATTCGGGTAGGTGCAGCGTCATTCATAGATGGATGTGAGATTGGATTTGCGAGTTGACCAGCCCAACACTCTGAAGTAAAGGTTCACCACCGGTCGCCACACATAGAACAGTGGCACACTGAATGTGAGCCCCGGAGCCTGGAGCAACTGGCAGCAGCGGTTAAACGGCAATATCATCATCACCCATGAGAGTATGAGCAAAAATGTGGCTGCCGAAATGGTGAAAATGTTGGTATAGTCGAGCACCACGGCTGCCACGAGGGCACCCAGACGCAAATAATTCATCACCGAGAACAGGGCTTGCGCATAGAATGGAGCCTTTGTGCACACAAACTTCGAGGTGTAGTCGCGGCGCAGTTTCAGCAAGTTGTGCGCCTTTGGCACATTCTCGTAGTAGGTCTGCATCTGACTTTCGGGAGCGATTTCCAAGCGAGTGTTGTCGCCTGTGGCGATGGCACTCACAAACACATCGTCGTCGCCATAGCGCAACTCCAAACTCTCTGAGAAACCAGCATGATCGAAAAACAATTGGCGGCGATACGCCAAGTTGTCGCTGATGCCACGGTAGGGTTTCCCCTTGATGGCACTGCCCACCCATTGAAGCGAGGTGACTACCGAATCAAACACACGGAAATATCTGCCTGCGCTGGTGTCTTTGCGGTAGCGATAGTGCGAGAAACCGAGCACCACATCGGTGCCTGGCACGAAATTGCGCATCATGGTGCGGAGCCACTGGTCGCTCATCACGCGGCAGTTGGCATTGGTGTGGAGCACCACCTCTTTTTGCGACGCCTTGATGCCAATGGTGAGCGAGAGTTTCTTGCGCGAGAGGGAACGAGTCTCCTGCGGCGCGAAGGTCACACGCAGATTGTCGAAATGTGGGAGCAAGTCGCTCAGCAGGTCGTGCGTGCCGTCGAACGAGGCATCATCTACCACCACCACATCAAAATCGGGATAATCCTGATGGAGCAAGAGTGGCAGAAAACGCTCCAGGTTCTCGCAGTCGTTGTGGGCATACACCACCACCGACACGCCCGGAAGTTCTTCTTCGGGGAGATAGTCGCGAGTGGCTTCGGCAAGGTCGAACTTGCTCAAGCGGTGCGCCCTGCGCCACAGCACCACAGCACAAACCACTGTGAGCACAAAAGCGATGCCCAGCAGCACATACACATATAGAATATTTTGAGTTTCAAATGAAAAAATCATAGCATCTACCTAATATTAAACTACAAAGTTACTCATTTTTACCGACATTCCACCCACAATCGCCCCAATTTCACACATTTTCCACTCACAGGACGCGATTAGGCCGCGATTATAATTATTCGCCATTTTTGGAGCATACGCCACTCATGACTTTTCACATTCCCAAAAAAATTAATATCTTTGTCAGCGATTTTTGGATAAAGAGTTGACATGCCTTTATCACACACTGGTAATAACATCATCAACACCCCACATTAAAATGGCTATAAACTCCATCATATTCTGGTTTGCATTCATAGCGGTGCTGCTGCCCTACTTTACTGTGCTCCGCCACTCGGCGAAAGCGCAAAACGTGTGGCTGCTGACTGCCTCGTATGCGATTTACGGCTATGCCGACTGGCGAATGTTGCCGTTGCTGCTCGCTGTCACGGTATTCTACTATTTCCTCGCGCCAGCCATAGCCCGCAACCGCCAAACCAACGCCCGACGCGCCACCACCCTTTCCACGGTGGGCATCGTGGTAGGCGTGGGTGTGCTGTGGTGGTTTAAGTACCTGAATTTCTGCATCGAACAATTCACCGAACTGTTCAACTCTGCTGGCATTGGGGCTTCCACCTCCACAATGAAAATCATTATGCCTGTGGGCATCAGTTTCTTTACGTTTAAACTAATCAGCTACACCATAGAGGTGCGCCGCGGCAACATTCAGCCAGAGCGCAACTTCATCAACTTCGGCACATACGTTGCCTTCTTCCCCACCATCATGTCGGGACCTATCGACCGCCCGAAGCCATTCCTCGAACAGCTTCGCCACAACCACTTGGCAAACAGCACCGACCTGAGCGAGGGTGCAAAACGTGTGCTGTGGGGCTTTTTCCTGAAAATGTGCATTGCCAACCGCATTTGCATCTACACCGACTCGGTGTTCAACCACTGCTTTTTCCACAATGGCACCACCCTGATAGTGGCTTCGGTGCTGTATCTCATACAGATGTATACCGACTTCTCCGGATATAGCCACATGGCTGTGGGTGTGTCGAGAATGATGGGCATTCGTGTAATGGAGAACTTCCAGCAGCCATTTTTCGCACAGAATGTGGCCGACTTCTGGCGCAGATGGCACATATCGCTGTCGTCGTGGCTGCGCGACTACATCTACATTCCGATGGGCGGCAGCCGATGCAGCGAATGGCGATGCCACTACAACAACCTCGTCACCTTTGTGGTGTGCGGCATCTGGCACGGTGCCAACTGGACTTATGTGCTGTTTGGCACATGGCACGGCTTGATGGTGATTATCGACCGCGCCGTGAAGCCGCTGCGTGAGCGACTTGAGGCTCGCCACGCCCTCAAAGGCAAACGCCTCTACAAACTCACACGCCAAAGTATCACTTTCGTGCTATGCGCTTTCGGTGCGATGCTTTTCCGCGCCAACTCCTTCACCGACATCGTGACCATCATCACCAACATAGGCAACGGCTTCGGCCCGCTGTTCACCGCTGGCACCACACTGATGTTCACAGTGGGCTTGTTTGCGTTTGTGGTGATGCTCTACAAGGAATATCGCGACGAATACGGCGGCAAGGCGCTGTTTATGTATAGTCCGAACAGGGCTGTGCGAATCGGCTCCATCACCTTAGCCATCCTGTATATCGCCGCCACAGGCGAACTCGAGAATATCAGTTTCATTTATTTCCAATTCTAACCCTCCTCTGCTGCGCAATGAAAAAAATATTTATCAACACAGTGATTATTGCCGCACTGCTCGTGGCGGCGGACTTGATGGTGGGATTGGTGGCGAAGAAACTGATAACAAATCTGCCCGACTCCACTATCCTCGAATCCGACATTGTGCAGTCGATGCAAAACAAGCAAGCCGACATTCTCATACTCGGTTCATCAAAGGCGAAGCACAGTTTTGTGCCCCAACTATTCACCGACAGCCTTCACCTCAGTGCCTACAACGCCGGCTGCGACGGCCACGACGTGATTTACGCATCGCTCGTGCTGGAATCGTGGTTGGAGCGTTGTCAACCGAAAATCGTGGTGCTTGGGCTGTGGAACAGTATGCTCGACGGCTCGTGGCGCGCCAACAGCGTGAACGACTGCAAAACGCTCTACGGCATCAACCAGCCTTACACTCAGTGGGTTGATACCCAAGAGCCGCTCACCACACGAATCAAAATGACGAGTAACATCTATCGCTTCAACAGCAGCATGGTGTGGCTGATGAAATCGTACCGCAACGGCGACCAGCACTCCGACGGCTATTCACCCCTGTTTGAGGTGCCTAAGAAGATGACCGACACCCCATTCGAGGGATTCAAGCCCGATGAGGTGGAAGTGGCGCAACTGAAACACATCATAGCCCTGTGCCGCGAAAAAGGCATCAAACTCTACATGGCTTTAGCGCCCGACCACGAAATCGACGCCGCCATGCGCCGCTGGGTGGCAGATTTCTGCAAAAGCGAGGGCGTGTGGTTCCGCGACTACACATTCGAAAAGTCGGTTTATCCCGAAATCACCAACTTCAGCGACGCGGGTCACCTGAGCGACAAAGGTGCGCAAATCTTCACCCGTATCTTCATTTCCGACATGCGAAAGCAGTAAGCCGCACCCCCTCATTTGCCATTATGAGGAAAAAGTGGTAATTTTGCAAGTTCAGAATAATGGCAGACGCATTTTCACATAGCGCAAAGCAGAACCGCTCATCAAAAATGATGAAGGACATGGGCATTTATGCGATTGGTAATCTTGGCTCAAAGATTATCACATTCCTCATGGTGCCTCTCTACACCTATTATGTGGAAAACACCGCCGACTTTGGCTATTACGACATCTGCCTCACCGCCGTGTTTTTGCTGATGCCGTTCGTCACGCTCCAACTTCGCGACGGCGCTTTCCGCTTCCTGCTCGACTCGCCCAACGAGGAAAACCGCAAGGAAGTGGTGACCATGACCTACAAAACACTCGGTGCCACCATCCTACTATCAACTATCATCACATTGGGCATCGCCTCGTTTTTCCAAGTGCGCTACCTTTGGTATGTGTTGGCGTTGCTCGTGGCCATGTCGATTCAGGAGGTGGTGTCGCAGGTGTTCCGCGGACTGGGCAACAACAAGGCGTTTATCACTGTGGGCATACTCTCGGCTTTCTTTATCGGGCTGTTCAGCCTTGTGTTTGTGGTGTGGCTGGGCATGGGCATCGAGGGCGTGTTTATCGCCAATATCCTTGCCCGATTTGCGGCTGTGGGCGCAGTGGAACTGAAGCTCCGCACTCTGCAGCGCCTCTTCTTCGTGAAAATCAGCGTGGGCAAAACGGCTCGCGAAATTCTGAAATACACCCTCCCGCTGCTCCCTGGTTCCATCTGCTGGTGGCTCACCGGCAGTAGCGACCGATGGTTTATCCAGCATTATTTAGGACTTGAGGTCAACGGTGTGTATGCCGTGGCTATCCGCTTTGTGAGCATACTCCAAACCTTGGCGTTCATCTTCTACCAGGCATGGCAGGAAACCGCCATTCTGCAATACCAGAGCCCCGACCGCAACCGCTTTTTCTCGCAGGTGCTCAACAACTACATCTTCATCGTGTGCGTGCTGCTGGTAGGCTTCTGCTTCTCGCTGAAGATGTGCTACAGCTGGATAGTCGACACCAACTACCAGAGCAGTCTGCCCTACATTTTCCCACTGGCGATTTCCACCTCCATTTTTGCGATTTCCGCCTACTTCGACATGGGCTACCAGTGCGCGAAAGACACCAAGCGCACCCTGCCAGCCATCATTCTCAGCGCAGTGGTGAATGTGGCGCTCAATTTCCTGCTCGTCAGCCCATTTGGCGTTTACGGTGTGATTGTCACCCTCATCATCACCTACTTGGTGCTCATCACCTATCGCTGGATCGACACCAAACGCTATTTCAAACTCACACTAAACCGTGGCATCATCACGCCCATAGTTATTGCATTGGCCACCGCAGTGCCCTTCTACCTCAGCACTGCCATTTGGCAAGACGCACTCTCCATGGTAGTGGCAATAGGCTTGATGATGTATTTCTGCCCAAAGCGAATCAGAAAAGACGTTTTTGGCAAAATCTACGCAAAATTACATGCATCAGCATAATAAACGACCGAGCATATTCGTTATTAGAAAATAAATATGAAACAACTATAATTTATCGATATATGAAGATTAAAAACATTCTTATAAGTTTATTGGTGATTTTCGCATTCGCTTCGTGCAGCACAACTAAAGAAGCACCCACCCTTGCGTATTTCCAAAACCTAAAAGAAGCAGAGGGTGCTCTCCCTGACAATGTGTCGGACTATAAAATCAAAATCCAGCCCGACGACGAATTGATTATCACCATCACATCTTCTAACCCGGAAGCCACAGCAATCTACAATGTGCCTCTGGGCAACCCATCGGTAAAAGGCAACATCAACACCAGCCAATCACCACGCCTGCAAACCTACATCGTGGACCGCAACGGCATGATTCAAATACCTGTGCTGGGCGAAATCAAAGCCTCTGGCATCAGCACCGACGAACTGGCTGCCGTAATCAAAAACCGCGTGAGCGAACAGGTGAAAGACCCATTCGTGCGTGTGGAAATGATCAACTTCACCGTGAACGTGATGGGTGAAGTGAAAGCGCCACAACGCATGGTGGTGGGCAAAGAGCGATTCACCGTGCTCGATGCACTCGCAGCCGCTGGCGACCTCACCGAATATGGCAAGCGCGACAATGTGCTCGTGATTCGCACCGAAAACGGCAAGAGCACCTACCACCGCCTCAACCTCACCGATGGCAGCATCTATGCGTCGCCATTCTTCTACCTCCAGCAAAACGATGTGGTGTATGTGGAGCCCAACAAAATCAAGGTCGACAACTCAAAATACAACCAGTTTGCAGCCTTTAAGCTCTCACAAGCGTCCACTATCGTGAGCGTGGCGTCGGTTATCGCATCGCTCGTGATTGCACTTTGCGTAAAATAAGAAACACTTACTATCCCTAAAAAATATGAAATCAAAAGCGAAACAGTACACAACTGCTCCAAAGGAATCATTGGGCTCCTCAAACTTCCTACGCACCGCAATTCGCCATTGGTGGCTTTTTGCCCTGTCGTTTATCTTCTGCTTTGGGATTCTTTTTCTATATCTTCGCAAAACCCTCCCCTCATATATCGTATCTTCTACCGTGCTGGTAGATGACCAATCATTATCTTTTGCGGGAATTGGCAACTCAAAAGGCAATTCTATGCTGAAAAACATGATTGGCGGTGGCGATGTGAATGTGTTTAACGAAATCGAGATTCTCGCTTCGGAGAATCTTGCCGCCAAGACTGTTGACGCACTCGACATCAACTGCCGCTACTACGAGAAAACCGGCTTCTTGAAGAAACAGGACCACTACGGCACATCACCCATCATCGTGGAGGCTCCAAAAGAACTGTTCGACACCCTTTCGGTGACATTGCCTTTTAAAATCAAGGTATATGCCGACGGCAAAACCGACATCACCGTGAAGAAGGGCATGTTCTCCAACTATGCCGAACTGAAAGGCGTTGAGCTTCCTGCCACCGTTAAGACTCCTTTCGGTCTTTTCGTGGTGAAGCCCACACAATATTTCACACCTAAACACGAATACAGCATCACCGCTTCGGTGGCTGGCAACATTCCTGCCGCATTAGAACTCCAGAAAGACATGACCGTGGACTTGAAGGCGAAGAAAACCGACATCGTGTATATGGACGTGATGGACAACGATGTGAAGCGTGGCCGCGACATTCTCAATACGCTCGTTCGCCTCTACAACGAGCGCGGAATGAAGGAAAGCGACACACAAGGCATGACCACCGCACGTTTTATCGACGAACGCCTCTCGCTCATCTACAAGAATTTGATGGGCAGCGAAGCCGAAATCGAGGCATACAAGAAGGCGCACAACCTGATTGACCCTGTGGCCCAAGCCAAGACCACTATCATTAAAGGCGAAACCAGCGAAAGCGCCATCATCGCTCTCGAAACGCAGTATCGCATCGCAAGCATGATTAAGGGCTTTATCACCGACCCTGCCAACAAGCACTCTCTCATTCCATTCGAGTCAGACTCGCTCTCGGCGAAGATGGTAAGATCATACAACGCGCTCATCACCCAGCGCCAGCACCTCGAAACCTCAGCCAAAGCCGACAACCCTGCTTTGGTGCAACTCGACCAACAGCTCAACGCCATGCGTGAGAATATGCTGGGTAGCGTGAACAATGCCTTGGGCGCTATGCGCATCAAAATCGACAGAGCGAAAGATTTGCAAGGCGAAAGCAAGGGCGATATGAGTCAATTCGCCTCCACAGAGCGCGAAACACGCAACCTCTACCGCAACCAAGCCATTCAAAACGAACTCTACATCTTCCTGCTCCAAAAGCGCGAGGAAAATGCGCTGAAAATGGCTGCCGCTCAGCCTAAGGGCAAGTTGGTAGATGAGGCGTATGCCGCCAGCGAACCTGTGAAGCCTAAGAAACCCCTGCTCGCTTTCGTGGCACTGATGATGACATTCGCGATTCCATTCTGCATTCTCTATGTGAAGAAATTGCTCAAAAATAAGATTGGCAGTCAAGACGAACTTGAAGCCATCACCCCTGCACACCTGTTGGGACAAATCAACCACGCCCGTGAAGACGAACTTCAGGTGATAGCCGACACCAACACCAAGAATGCCGAACTTTTCCGCTACTTGAGAGGAAATGTGCAGTTTGTGCTTCCCGAAAGCACCGACAAGGTGGTGCTCGTGACATCGGCAGTGGCAGCGGAAGGCAAATCATACATTGCTGCCAACGTGGCTTCATCGCTCGCCCTGATGGGCAAGAAGGTGGCACTCGTGGAACTCAACCTCCGCAAGCCATCGCTTGGCGAGATGTTCGGCATCATCGCTTCAAAGGGCATGTCGGATTACCTCTCAAATGGCGAGGTTTCGCTCCACGACATCGTGAGCACCACAGCCGACGGCCTCGATGTGTATGTGGCAGGCACCGTTCCACCCAACCCATCAGAACTGCTGCAAGGCTCTCGCGCAGCGCAACTGATGGAGCAACTGCGTGAGCAATACGACTACGTGGTGGTGGATTCAGCATCACTGGCAACGGCAAGCGACACATTCTCGCTCACCAGCCAAGCCGACGCCACCGTGGTGGTGCTCCGCGCCAACTCCACCAAGCAAGCCTATGTGAAATGGATCAACAGGCTTATGGCAGAAGGAAAACTCAGCAATGTGGGCTTCGTGCTCAACGGCGTGAAAAATTCCGACGACACCTCGATAAAAATCGGCAATGACAAATAACGTACCAGCACATTACCTACTGGATAAAAAAGACATTTTAATCCTTCGCACCTTCTTCATCCTCTTTTGGGTGTTGGGGTGCTTTGGTTTTGTGTACCAAGAACTCATACCGCCCCTTGAGGGACTTTTCACCCCTATCAATGTGATTGGCGACGCGGTGCTCATGCTGCTCGGCCTCTACACTCTCCGTAGGCCTACCGATGCCCTGATTATTGTCAGCCTCTTTGTCTTGTCGTTTGTGAGTTCGTGTTTTGTCAACGACCTCAGCCTAATGCAGTGGGCCAACGGCTCCCGCTCATTTTTCGGTACCATATTTCTGATTCCAGTGTTCCGCTACATCTGGAGCAAACCTGCACTCTACAAGGAGTTTATCAAAACTTTCGACAAGCACATTTTCATCTGGTTGTGTGTTCAGGCAGTGTGCGTGGTGGAGCAATTCATCAAATACGGCGCTGGCGACGCAGTGGGTGGCAGCTTTGGCGACGGTGGTTCGAGCGTGGTGTCGTTTGGCATCTATTTCTTCTCGTTCTACCTGCTCAACAAGCGACTCGACCGCAAAAACGCTTTCCGAAGCATTCGAGAAAATATTTGGCTGGTGATTCTGCTCTTCCCCACTTTCCTCAACGAGACGAAAGTGAGTTTCATATTGCTGCTGATGTACTTCTTCCTGCTGTTTCCTATCAACCGCGACTATATCAGGCGTGTGATTATGATTATGCCTGTGGTGGTGATTCTGATGGGTGGTGCACTGTGGGTGTATGTTGAGACTGTGGAGCGAAGCGATGAAATGCTCGACCCTAAATTCCTGATGGAGGAATACCTGTATGGCGACTACACTGTGGAAGAACTGGCTGGCGCTGTGGACTGGCTGATGGACAACGAAACATCGCTGCCCGATATGCCTCGCTTTGCGAAAATTGGCTTCATCCCTTACATCATTGATGAAAATGGCGATCATTGGTTGGTGGGTTTAGGGCTTCAGGGCTACAATGGATCGGTGAATATGGCGCAAACCAAAGTGGTGGAGGAATACAACTGGTTTTTCCTCGGCACCAACCCATACGTTTGCCATATCGTTGTGCAACTGGGGCTGCTGGGCTTGGCATGGGCGATTATCTACTATTTCCTGCTTTACACATCGCGCCCCCCCGGCTACCGCAAAAACAAAAACATCTTCATTTACTCCCTCCTGTCGTTTATCATCATTCTTGCCTACGGCGACTTGATGAAAACACCGTTCTTCTGCCTGCTATTCTTCACGTTCACCTTCCTGCAATGGGTGCCAAACGATGAGGAAAAGGAAACCGACGAGGCGGAAGGTGAAGAAGACGAGGAAGATGTTGCTGAAGTGTTACCTTTACAATAAATATATGAAACACAAAACTATTCTTTTGGTGCTCTTCGCCATGCTGGTTTCGCTTGGCGCTGGCGCACGCACACAAGTAGTGACCGTGAGCAAGTTGAAGGGCGAACTCACAGCCTGTTTGCGTGGCATCTTCAAGGGGCTGAACTGCTCCGATATGGTGATCATCAACTTCGACAAGCCTGGCAAATATGTGCTAAAAGGCACCGTGGAATGCAATTCCAATATCGAAATCAAGGGCGTGGGAAGCAAAAAAGTGACCATCGTGCTTGACAAGGGCAGCGATGCCGACGGCTTCAAGGCTTTCACCGACGACACTTTCATCAAAGCCGCTGGCACACGCGAGCGCCCCATCACGGTATCAATTCACGATGTGGCTATCAACCTCAAGCAGCACAAAGGCATCTGGTGGGAAAACACTGCCATGTTTGGCGTGAAAATCTACCATGCCAACAAGGTGGACATCTGCCGTGTGAACAGTTACGCTGATAATGCCATCTTCACTAACTTCGATTTGCGCGTGTGCAGCAACATCACCTTCAAAAACTGCAACATCACCAACTACAACAACTGCATGGCTGGTGGCAACCTGTGGATAAGGGGCGAAGCCTGTAATGTGTACATCGCCGACAACACTTTCCGCAAATACGGCAACGACGAGATTTTCGGCATCTTTGAAGCGACCGTCGATGCACACACCAACCGCCTTGCCCATGTGGCTCGTGAAAACATTTCGGTGAGCAACAATAAGTTTATCTACGGAAGCGAAGACGGCAGATGCGACATATTTAACGATGTGCTGGTTTCATTCAACACCGCAGGTGGCAACATCACCGCAAAAAATTATGGGTGTCACAACAAATACGTGGCGTTCACCAACAATCGATTCGAAATCAATTCTCTGTGCCGAAAAACCCTCAATATCGGTTTTAGCGAAGAAGACACACAGGAGGATATATCAATCGTTGGTAACGAGTTCGAAAACAACCGTGTAGATACAGATGAGAAATACTATCACCAAGACATTTTCATCATCGACAAATCGCAAAAGCGCACCCCCGTGTATTTCTGCGCCAACACTATCAACAACCACATGCCTGTGGTGAACAAGTTCGGCACCACTGGCAATGCCATAGCACTGCTGCGTGGCGGAAACATTCAGATGGAGGACAACGTCATCAACGACCACGCCCCATCAAGCCCGCTCGCCAACGAAGAATTGGGCACCACGCTGCTGTGGTGTGGCGAACAAGGGGGGAAGGCTACGCTAATTGGCAACGAGGCTACGGGCATGAAACTGCTCGCCACCGTGTCGGATGGTGCTGGCATCGACAGTTTCACCATTATCGCTTACGACAATCGCTTTGAGGGCGACACTCGCATCTATTGCAACAAAGTGCGCCGACTCAACCTTCTTTTCAATCGCAACACCTTTTTCTCGTCGAACATGAACTTCTTCCTACAAGAATTCGCCACAGAGGGGGCATTGGTATTCAAGAACAATGAGGTGCACGCCCAAAATGGGCAACTGATGACCCACTGGTCAAGCACACCCACCTCAGCAATGCGCTTCAACACTCTGGAAGTGACTGGCAACACCTTCTATGGAACGAAAGGGGAAAAAGATGTGCTACGCAATATCACGAATGTGAAGCACAGAGATGTGAGCGGCAACATTTATTACCAACGATAGTCACTTTCAACAAAATGGAAAAGAACCAACAGCGCATCTACAGCCTCGACATCGCCAAAGCACTCTGCATTGTGCTTGTGGTGGTGGGGCATTTCAACCCCGACAATGCTCCTGCCTGGTGGAAATGTATCAATCAGATTATCTATTCATTCCACATGCCGCTGTTCCTCTTTGTGAGCGGATATGTGTATCGCCACACACTGCGCAAGCAAAGTTACTCCGCTTTTATGGAGAAGAAATGCCGACGCCTGGCAGTGCCATACCTCATCACATCAGCCATTATTATCAGCATCAAATTATTATCACACGGCAATGTGCAAACCTCATCGCCCGTCACACCATTCTCTTTCGTGGAAATGCTGTATCTGCCGGCGGCTGGATATTTCCTGTGGTTTGTATGGGCATTGTTACTGATGTTCGCCATCGTGTGGTTCGCAAAAGGGAAAAAGGCAAGAATGGCGCTGCTGGTGGCATCGGTGGCACTCTACTACTTGCCCATCGATTTCCCCGACCTTTTCTGTCTTCGCCAATTCAAAATGATGATGCTCTACTTCATGATGGGCGTAGTGTCGGCTGAATCGGATTTGAAGAAAATCTTCAGCTGCGCATGGGCAAACATTGTGTATATTCCGCTCTTTGGATTCGCGTTCTATCTTTGGGCTGACATGGGCGACAATTATGTGCCCATCGTGGCTGTCACAGGCATACTGATGGTGCTCGCCATTGCAAAATGGCTGGAGAAACTGCAATTCGTGAAACACAGCATACTGCTGCCTCTGTCGGCTGCAAGCTACACCATCTACCTCTACCACACCACCTTCATGGGATTTGCCAAAGCATTTTGCGCAAAACTTCACCTCGCAGCCCATTTTGAACTGGAGGCGTGCCTCGTGGTGCTGTGTGGCGTGGTGTGCCCACTGCTTCTTCACTGGGCAATCAAACGGTTCAAAGTGGGGAAAATAATGCTCGGCCTTGGCTAAAGGCTCTTTCTCTTCCTGTTCATTTTAATGCACCATCGCAATAGCGGTGGGCAGTGAAGCAATGCGTGCAGCACTCGCGTTTTGCGAGGATAAGTGCGTGTGCTGTAACTCATCACCTTCTTATACCAGGGGTGCTGCTTGTCGTAATTCTTGATATAGAATGCCAATCGGTCGATTTCCATGATTCGCACCAAATGCTCCAACGCCTCGCTTTCGCGCCTCTGCTCATGGAGAAAACGCCTCACCTCGTCAAAAAAGTCGCTCCACAGCGCGAGGGTGAAAAATGCGCCACCCACCGAAAGGGAGTTTTCATAGAAGTAATAGTCGTAAACGTAGTCGTTGAAAATGCCCACACGGCGCAGATTCTTCGAGAGTTTCACATTTATCAGCACATCCTCGCTTGGGAATCGCTTATCGGCTGGCGGAAACACATCGTCGGTCCATGTCGAGGTGCGGCAAATACAGTTGTGCGAGCCACACAGAAATCCCAACTCAAGGTTTTTCTTCAAAAATTCATCTCCGCTCACCACGCCAGTGAAGTGGTGTGGCTCGATTGTGCGCTTATCGCCCACCACTCGCATATAGGCACCGTAGCACATATCCAAATCATCTTCCGCACAGTGGTTGTAGAGCAGTTCCACTGCATTTTCAGGTATGGTGTCGTCGCTGTCGAGTGGCACGAAAAATTCGCCCGACGCTGCGGCAATACCACTTTTGCGTGCTTCGGCAAGTCCGCCATTTTTCTTGTGCACCACCACAATGTTGGGGTGTTTCGCCGCATACTGGTCGGCAATCTCCCCTGCCCTGTCGGGGCTTCCATCATCTACGAGCACAATTTCAATATTGCTGTAGGTTTGCGCCAAAGCGCTGTCGATACAGCGAGGGAGTGTGGCCTCGGTTTTATATACGGGTATGATAATCGATACTTTTGCACTCATAGCGTTAGCGAGTTTGGGGGTGGTTAGAAATTGAGAAAAGTGGAAATAAACTTTACGATGCGCTCTGCCATCTGGCGTTCGCTGAAATGCGAAGTCACAAATTCACGGTTGGCGAGTCCACGCTGCTGGAGCGTGGCGAAGTCGCTCGCCATCATGCGCTGCAGCGCAGCCTTCATATCGCCCACATCGTAAGGCTGCACACGCTCCACGCCTGGTGCGTCGGAAATGTAGTCGGCAGAACTGGTGGTTTCGGTCACTATCAAGGCTTTTCCTAATGCCATACTCTGCAAGAAACTCATCTGCCCATAACTATAGAGGTATTCTGGCAGCGGCACCACGATAAAAGCGCTCTCGCGCGACAGCGTCACCAAATCTTTCAGCGGCATAGGGTCGAGAAATTCTATATCGCCATCGGGGTATTTTTCTTTCAGTGCGCCAGCGCCCACCACCACAAGTTTGTAGCCTTTCTTGTCGGCGATGCCAGAGAAGGCTTTGCAAAGGGTGTCGTTGTCGCGCTTTGCCTTGCCGAAGGTGAGAATCTGCTTTTTCATCGCCATCTCTTTCGGGGTGAAGTAATCCACATCGTTGCCAAATGGAATGAATGTGGCTTTTGGTGCCAATTTCGGATAATGCTTGGCGTAGAGGCTCAACTGCCTCGAGGCGTGCACAATGATGTGGGGAGCCTTGCGCAAAGCCCAGCGAATCAGCGGCATTTCAGTGTGGTTGACACGCGCGCCGTTCAGTCCACCGATGTCGAACATCAGGTGCTGTGGTTTGCGCTTCACAAACGAGGTGAGCAATTCATACACCAAACCGCTCTGGGCTCCGTGCGAAATCACCAAGTCGTAGTGTTTGCGCGCACGGAAAGCCTTCCATGGCTGCACCAGATAAAACTTGATTTTATGCTCTATTTTCCGGAACTGGTTTTCCTTGCCTATGTCGATGATGTCAACTTGCGTGCCTTCGGGGAAATACTTGAAAAACCAATATGGCTCACCCTGCACCTGCTTATCGGGTGCCTGTATGGTGGGAACATCGGTTGATAGCCTATTCACTCGCCAATTAGGTATAAACAGTATCTTCATATTTGGCAAAGTTACAAAAAATTCGGTAATATGAAGCCACTTCATTTCACAATAAAACGGCATGGGGGTGCGTTATATGTGTGACAAATTGAAATTATCAGCCTATGGCTCTGAAAATATTACTGGTAAATAAATTTTATTATCCACGAGGCGGCGACTGCGTGGTGATGATGAACACCGAATCGCTGCTGCTCTCAGCAGGCTACGAGGTGGCGGTGTATGCCATGCAGTACCCCGAAACGGTGGACTCGCCCTACAAAAAATACTTCGCCTCGGAAGTGAAGTTCGCTGGCGGTTTGGGCGAAAAAGTGAACGGTCTGAAGCGCACCTTGGGCATGGGCGACATCACCGAATCGTTCACCAAGCTGCTCGACGACTTCCAGCCCGATGTGGTGCACCTGCACAACATCCACTCCTATCTCTCGCCTGTGCTGGGGCAGATTGCCCATAGCCGTGGCATACGTGTGGTGTGGACGCTGCACGACTACAAGTTGCTCTGCCCTTCTTACAGTTGTATGCGCGACGCTCGCCCTTGTGAACTCTGCTACACGCAGAAGTGTGGCGTGCTGAAGCACCGCTGCATGAAAGGCTCGCTGGCGGCAAGCGCCATCGCATGGCTGGAGGCGAAAAAGTGGAACCGCAAGGTGCTCGAATCGTTTACCGACGCATTTATCTGCCCCAGCGAGTTTATGGCTTCGAAAATGGAACTTGGCGGATTCGACACGCAGAAACTGAAAGTGCTGTGCAACTTCGTTGACCCTAAAAAACTCGAAATCCTGCGTGCCACCGACTGCACCTCGCGCGCCGACTACTATTGCTATGTGGGCCGTCTGTCGGAGGAAAAGGGTGTGCGTTCACTGCTTGAGGCTGCCTCAAAGGTGAAGCACGAACTTCGCATTGCAGGTGGCGGACCGCTCACCGACGAACTGAAGGCAAAATACGCCCACTGCCCGAATATCAAGTTCCTTGGTCACCTCGATGCCCACGGCGTGGCATCGCTCTTGAGCCAAGCCAAATGCTCGGTGATGCCTTCGGTGTGCTACGAGAATAATCCGCTCGGCGTGATTGAGTCGCTCTGCGCCGGCACGCCTGTGGTGGGAGCGAATATTGGAGGCATTCCCGAACTCATCAGCGCCGACACCGGCATCATCTTCGAGTCGGGCAATGCCGAGGCTCTCGCCACCGGCATAGATATGGCTATGAGTCGCACTTGGCTCCACCCCGACATCAAAGCCGAATCCATCAACCGATTCTCGCCCGAAAGCCACCTGAAAATATTAGCAAATATTTACAGTGACACAAAAGATTAATAACCACGCCACTGCCCACACCACAGCATTAAGCCAACGGAGCATATAAGCCCTACGGAATTTGCACTATGGTTATTTTTTTGTACCTTTGTAGATTAGTTTAATCATAGTAAAATAACATCTAAATATAACTTTTCTACGCTTCTATGAGTTGTCAACGACCAACCGATGCGTCCATCATATTGACTTACCGTTGCCCCATGCATTGCCAGATGTGCAATATATGGAACAACCCCACTGACCCCAAAAAAGAGATTCAGCCAAAGGATCTCGAATGTTTGCCCCAGTTGAAATTTATCAATCTCACTGGTGGCGAACCTTTTATCCGTGAGGATTTGGAAGAATTTGTGCGAATTTGTTTCACAAAGTCGCCCCGCATTGTGATTTCCACCTCGGGGTGGTTTGAAGACCGCGTGATAGCACTGGCAGAAAAATTCCCCAACATCGGCATCAGAATTTCGATGGAAGGACTTGCCAAAAAGAACGACGAACTGCGCGGCAGAGAAGGCGGCTTCGCTAAAGGACTGCGCATTCTGAAAAAACTGAAAGAGATGGGCGTGAAAGACATCGGCTTCGGTTGCACCGTGTCGAACCACAATTCTTCCGACATGCTGGAACTTTACAAACTCTCTAAAGAAATGAATATGGAGTTTGCCACCGCCACTTTCCACAATTCATACTATTTCCACAAATACGACAATGTGGTAACCAATAAAGACCAGGTGTGCAAAGACTTTGAGACACTCGTCAACTGGCAACTCTCGGAATGGCACCCCAAATCATGGTTCCGTGCGTTCTTTAACATGGGACTCATCAACTATATCGAGGGCAACCGCCGTATGCTGCCATGCGAAGCCGGTTCGGCTAACTTCTTCATCGACCCATTCGGCGATGTGTTCCCATGCAATGGCATGGAGGAGCGATACTGGAAAGAAAGCATGGGCAACATTCACGACACTCCCGACTTCGAAGAACTATGGAACAGCGAGCAAGCCAACCATGTGCGTGAACTTGTGCGCAAATGCCCTAAAAACTGCTGGATGGTGGGCACAGCATCGCCTGTGATGCATAAATACATTCGCCACCCTCTCGCTTGGGCACTCAAAAATAAGGCTCGCAACATCTTGGGCAAACCTGCCACTCTCGACAAACGCTGGTACGATGTGGGGCAAGACCCACAGCAAGGCGACCTAAGAGAGAAAATGTAGAGATAAAGAATACGCGAGGTGGGCGGCTTCCACCGCTCCACCCTCTTCCCTCGCTCCCACAACCTTCGTTCCACTCTATTCACCTATCAAGTTATGAAAGTAGTTGTAATCGGCACTCGTGGCATTCCCAACATTCAAGGTGGGGTAGAAACACATTGCGAAGAACTATATCCTCGCATAGTGAAATTGGGCGCTGATGTGACCATCATTCGCCGCACCTGCCACATTCCTGAAAACGACAATTACACAGAATACAAAGGGGTGAAACTAGTGGATGTGTATGCGCCAAAGCGAAAAAGCCTTGAAGCCATTGTCCACTCTGTGCTTGCCACTTTCAAGGCGAAGCGATTGGGTGCCGACATTGTGCACATTCACGCCATTGGACCATCGCTTTGCTGCCCTTTGGCTCGGCTGCTCGGCATGAAGGTGGTGAGCACCAACCACGGCCCCGACTACGACCGTCAAAAATGGGGGACTTTGGCAAAAACCATGCTCCGAATAGGCGAATGGTGCCAGGCGCACTTCGCCAACCATATCATTTCAATCAGCAATGTGATTACACAGATTTTGAGCCACAACTACAATCGTACAAAGCGCGTGAGCCTCATTTACAACGGTGTGAACATTCCTGAGAAATCCACCTCCACCGACTATCTATCGTCGCTCAACCTGGAGCCTGGGAAATATGTGTTCGCCCTGGCGCGATTCGTGCCAGAAAAGCGCTTCGACCTGCTGATAAAAGCCTTTCAGGCAAGCCACCACAGCGGCTACAAACTGGTGCTGGCTGGCGATGCCGACCACGAAAACGACTTTTCGCGCGCCCTTAAAGCGCAAGCCAAAGATGCTGGCGTGGTGCTCACAGGATTTGTGAAAGGCGAAAAACTAAACCAACTTTTCACCAATGCCGGGCTGTTTGTGCTCCCCTCCACCCATGAGGGTCTGCCCATTTCTCTTTTAGAGGCGATGAGTTACAGCATCGACGTGCTGGTGAGCGACATTCCCGCCAATCAACTGGAGGAATTGACCGAGGCCGACTTTTTCCATGTCGATGACATGGCGCACCTTACTGCCAAACTCAACGAAAAACTAAGCGCACCGCACCGTAATCGCCAATACGACCTATCAAGGTTTAACTGGGACCACATCGCGCAACAAACGCTTTCCGTGTATGAAGAATGTCTTAAAAAATAAGGATTCAGTGGCGGCTCCACAACCTCACTACGGCACACTCGACGGACTCCGCACCATTGCTGTGGTGGGAATCGTGATGATGCATGTGCTCACCAATATGCCTCTGAACTTTGGCAACTACCTCGCACAACACATCATTCCCGACTTCACAAATTTCACCTTCCTGTTTATGATTCTCAGCGCATTCTCCATGTGCTGTGGCTACTACACCAAAGTGAAAGAGGGGCAAATCAACCTTGACCGATTCTACAAAAGGCGCTTTTCTCGCATACTCCCCTTTTTCGCATTAATGGTGCTTCTCGACTTTGTGAAAGACCACAATTTAGAGTCGCTATGCGAGAGTTTTGCCAATATCACGCTGTGTTTTGGACTTTACCCCAATGCCGACATCACGGTGATAGGCGTGGGCTGGTTTCTTGGGCTTGTGTTCGTGTTCTACATGCTCTTTCCCTTCTTCGTGTTTCTGATAAGCAACCGTCGCCGCGCATGGTTCGCACTCATCATCGCCATAGCCCTCTACGCTGTGGGCGTGCTGCACTTCGCTGCCGACCAACACATGCCGTTTGAGCGCAAAAACATACTCTTCACCGCATCGTTTTTCATCTCAGGTGGCATCATCTACCTTTACCGCGAGCCCATCGCCACATGGATAAAGCGCCACATCTATCTTGCAAGTCTGCTGATGGCTGGTGCCACGGTAGCGCACTACGCCACCCTTCCCATTCAGGGCACAAGCATCTTCCCACACTTGGCTGTGTTCGCCATTTGGATAATGTTTTGCATTGGCAGCCGCAGCACGCTATTATGCAACAAGGTCACAAAGTTCATCAGCAACATCAGCCTCGAAATCTACCTCTGCCACATGATGATGTTCCGTGCCATAGAAATGGCGCATCTCGACAGAGTGATACCTAACGCCACGGTGCTTTACCTCACCACCACCACACTCACCTTCCTACTGGCAATGGCATTCTCCCACATCATCAAATCCATCACCTTCCCCAAAATCCAATCCCTCACCCAAAAACCCACCTAACACCACAAAAAAAAATCCATCACCACCGTTAAGGCGATAATGGACTTAACCCAAATCGGTCATTAGGGCTTGTGGTATTTCGGAGTTTTAGAAGAATGAATTTTGCTTGTCTTTTAATGAGTGATAGCGAGCTATTACGAATTAAATCCTCATACGGCCTAATGACCGATTTGGGTTTAATCGGTTGGTTATTGCGATGCCGTCTGGGGCGCGTCGGACATTTGGGCTTACACATTGAAGCGGAATACCACGATGTCGCCGTCTTGGAACACATATTCCTTGCCCTCAATGTGCATTTTGCCAGCCTCTTTCACGGCTGCCTCGCTACCGTAGGCAATATAGTCTTCGTATTTGATGATTTCGGCACGAATGAAGCCACGTTCAAAGTCGGAGTGAATCACGCCAGCACACTGTGGAGCCTTGCTACCCTTATGGAAAGTCCAGGCACGCACCTCCTTCGGTCCGGCGGTGAGGAATGTTTCGAGGTTGAGCAAAGCGTAGGCGCTCTTAATCAAGCGGTTCACGCCACTTTCCTCCAACCCGATTTCCTGAAGAAACATTTGTCGCTCCTCGTAGGTTTCAAGTTCGGCAATCTCGCTCTCGGTTTGTGCGGCAATCACAAGGATTTGCGCATTCTCGTCCTTCACAGCCTCGCGCACAGCCTCCACATAGGCGTTGCCATCGGCAGCGGCGGTGTCGTCAACGTTGCAAACGTAAAGCACAGGCTTGTTGGTGAGCAAGAACAAGTCGTGCGCCACCTTTTCCTCCTCCTTCGATTCGAGTTCCACCATACGCGCGTTTTTGCCTTGCGACAGCACCTCGCGATAGCGGTTCATCACCTCAAACTGGAGTTTAGCGTCGCGGTCGCCAGCGTTTGCCATCTTCTGAATGCGAGTGATGCGGCTCTCGATGGTTTCGAGGTCGCGTAGTTGAAGTTCGGTGTCGATTACCTCCTTGTCGCGCACAGGGTCAACAGAGCCATCTACGTGCGTCACATTCTCATCGTCGAAGCAGCGGAGCACATGAATGATGGCATCTGTCTCGCGAATGTTGGCCAAAAACTTATTGCCCAAGCCCTCGCCCTTGCTTGCGCCCTTCACCAATCCGGCAATGTCCACAATCTCAACGGTAGTGGGCACGATGCGCTCAGGGTGAACGAGTTCGGCAAGTTTATTGAGGCGTTCGTCAGGAACGGTGATTACGCCCACATTGGGTTCGATTGTACAGAATGGGAAGTTTGCCGATTGAGCCTTAGCGTTCGACAGACAGTTGAAAAGCGTGGACTTGCCCACATTAGGAAGCCCTACGATACCACATTGAAGTGCCATATTTTAATATTATCTCTTTTGGTGTTTAAATTTCGCCTGCAAAGTTACAAAAACTTTTAGAATAAGGCAATTGCCCCACCACCATCACACCACCCTCAACGAACAAAACCCTCACAAAATTCAACAAGATTCAACAAAAATAATCGCACGGATTCAACAAAAAAATATATTCGTGGAAATTCGTGGAAATCCGTGTTCTAAATAATCAGCCACAAATTAACACAAATTTCCACAAATAATCTTCTTGTCGAATCTCGCGGAATCCGTATGAGCCTTGACAATATGCGATGATTCATGCCTGCCACAATAAGCAAGGGCGCAAATCACATCACAACGTAGGGATATGCTTTCGCCTTCGGCATGTTTCAATGCAAGCACCAATGTATCAACGCATCGTAAGCATACCAGAAGAACCGTCCCTTTGGTTTGTTTCGAGCCTATCCCCACATGGGCGTTATGCTATCTAATCAACGGAGACCCGACAGGGTTGAAAGACGATGAAATTGCGATGATTGACAAATGGTATGCCGACAACAAAGTGCAGACCGTCACCACCGCTTCGGAAGCCGAGGGAGAGTGCAACCCATATTTCTCCCATTTCCCTGCTTTCGGACTACCTGCCGAGGTCACAGACTGCAATGTGATGACCTTGTAGCCATTATCTCACGAAAGTCAAACGATAATCCAAATCACACGGATATGAAATACGAAGATGTGTCAGCGATACTATATCGCAATCATGGTGTTTTCGACATCACCACACCCTTTGGCACTCAACGCCGACGTTTGTTCCTCTCCACTGAAAGTAAGGTATGTGAGTTTGCTAAACGCTCTCGCAGGAGAGGCTATCCGATACAGCCAAACGAAATCAAATGTTGGCTGTCTATCTCCAAAGTGACAAAACCGACAACGAATATAGTAGCCAAATTCCAACGTTACGCCTCGCGTGCAACTTTTCCGTCTGCATTTGTTCGCAAGTGTCTTGAAGCTGACCCGACAAAGGACTGCTACGAGAACCGCCTTACCACGGGCACTCGCATCGACGGAGAGATAATATCCCTTGACGCTATCTCCAGATATAACCATTGGGTGGTGGAACAGTTCAGAAAGGCTCTCAAAGAACGGCGCAACTTTAATTCCGGAACATTCACTTTCCGTGGTTATGACGGTTCCCTATGGATTGAGGTCAAGCAAAAGAACGATAACCATAACTACTATAAAGCCGGAGATATTGCCGCAGGCTTCAGTAAAGAGTATCGTGGCTGTGCCAACGGATATTACTATGCCCTGATTGATGATGAACATTTTATCGGGATTGATATAGACTGAATTATGGACAGCACCCTACAATCCTCATGGAGAGCATGGTGCATAAAACCGAAAGATATATGACGACAACCGAAATCAACTACAAAGGCACGGACTATACCTGCCGTATCGTTACAAGCAACGAGGGCGAGAGCCTTATCATCGGTGGTTTGGAATTGCTTGACGCACTTATGCCTTATCCAATCACCGACAAATGCAACGGCTTCGCCGACAAGGAAGCGGAGCGTGTCGATGAAGAAATCTTCTTTTATACTTCCGAAAGTGACTTGAAGCTGCCCGACAACGAACTTGTAGCAATACTTAGCGAGAGCAACCCCGATTGGTTTGACTGAAAATCTAAATGGTTTAATGTCATAAAGCCCACCTTGCCGTCCTGCACACGCGGGGCGGCTTTTGCTCGTCACCTCCCAAAAGCCGCGTCTATGGAAAACTACAAAGCCCCCGACATCACGCCGGTAGCTTATAGTCTTAGTATGATTGTAGCTGTTATCTGCGAAATAATTCCGGCTATAATTTGTTGGGGTGGAAAAAAATAACTAATTTTGTGGTCACCATGCGGCAGTAATAATATACATATTAATACGAGTTAGTAATCCTGTAGTTCTCATATGCTACGAGGAGGTATTAAAAGGTGCGTTTCGACAATGCATCT
>SFGS01000009.1 GCA_004557565.1 Bacteroidales bacterium
CCTATCCTATTGCTCTTCAAAATGTTAAATAAATATTAAATTACCAAAATCCCTTGGTTTACAACATAGAAGAACCGTCCCTTTGGTTTGTGGTTTGTGGTTTGCTTGAAATCAGTCATGCCGCAGCACTAACGACAGGTGCGAAGCACTGGCATCGCTAAATGGCTGTTTTTTATGTTTTTGTTTCAGTTCCCACCAGTATTTTTCCACTGAACCGATGCCACATTATGCTATATAGCAGTTAAAACAATAAAAGGCAGCACCATATATTGGCACTGCCTTATTATTTTTATCAGAGGGTTTGATTTTTCGTTTTATCCTACTTTTACGCCGGGCTTTACTTTGCCTTGGGGACCGATGACCACGAGGCGGCCGTCGGCATCTTCTGCGCTGAGAATCATACCTTGGCTTTCGATGCCCTTGAGTTTGCGTGGTGGGAAGTTGGCGATGAAGCACACTTCCTTGCCAATCAAGTCGGCTGGCTCGTAGAATTTGGCGATACCGCTCACGATGGTGCGGCCACCCATGCCGTCGTCAATCTTGAATTGAAGCAGTTTGTCGGCCTTCTTCACCTTTGAACATTCCAGCACCTTACCCACACGAATGTCGAGTTTCATGAAATCGTCGAACGTACATTCCTTTGCCACAGGTTCGGGTTTGAAGTTGGCGATAATGTTCTCTTGCTTGATGCGAGCGAGTTTGTCGAGTTGTGCTTGAATCACACTGTCTTCAATCTTCTCAAAGAGCAGCACAGGCTTTTCAATCTTGGCACCGTCGGCAAGAATGTCGAGTTGTCCGAGTTTGTTCCAATCCACCTCAGCCATACCGAGCATAGCGCGGAGTTTTTCGGCAGTGAATGGAAGGAATGGCTCGAAAGCGATAGCCAAGTTGGCGCAAATCTGGAGCGATACGTTCATGATGGTTTCCACACGCTTCATATCGGTCTTAGCGAGTTTCCAAGGCTCTGTGTCGGCAAGATACTTGTTACCGATGCGCGCCAAGTTCATAGCGTCTTTAAGCGCTTCACGGAAGTGGAACTGCTCGATGTTGTTGCTCAGCGTTTCCTTCACGCCCTTAAATTCGGCGATGGTGGCACGGTCGTAGTCGGTGAGTTCGCCAGCGGCAGGAATCACACCATCGAAGTATTTATGGGTGAGCACCACGGCACGGTTCACGAAATTACCAAAGATAGCCACAAGTTCATTGTTGTTGCAAGCCTGATAGTCGCGCCAAGTGAAGTCGTTGTCCTTAGTTTCGGGGGCATTGGCGGTGAGCACGTAGCGAAGCACGTCTTGCTTGCCGGGGAACTCGTCGAGGTATTCGTTGAGCCAGATTGCCCAGTTGCGACTGGTGGAAATCTTTTCGCCCTCAAGATTGAGGAACTCGTTAGATGGCACATTGTCGGGCAGGATATAGCCACCGTGAGCCTTCAGCATGGTGGGGAACACGATGCAGTGGAACACAATGTTGTCCTTGCCGATGAAGTGAATCAGGCGAGTGCTGTCGTCCTTCCACCAAGTTTCCCAGTTGCCATATTCGGGGTGAGCGTCGCACAGTTCCTTAGTGTTGCTGATGTAGCCGATAGGAGCGTCGAACCACACATAAAGCACCTTGCCCTCTGCACCCTCTACAGGCACAGGAATACCCCAGTTCAAGTCGCGTGTCACGGCACGTGGACGCAAGTCGGCATCAAGCCACGATTTGCACTGGCCATACACATTGGGGCGCCATTCTTTATGCTCTTTCAAAATCCATTCTTCGAGCCAAGGCTGATACTCGTTGAGAGGCAAATACCAGTGAGTGGTTTTGCGCTTCACCAGAGGATTGCCATTGATGGCGTTCACTGGGTTAATCAATTCGTCGGGCGAAAGTGTAGATCCGCACTTCTCGCATTGGTCGCCATTGGCGTCGGCAGCGTGGCACACAGGACATTCACCCTTAATATTACGGTCAGTAAGGAACTCTTGCGTAGCCTCATCGTAGAATTGTTCGCTTTCCTGCTGAATAAACTTGCCGTGGTCGTTCAAATACTTGAAGAAATCACTGGCAAACTGGTGGTGGATTTTTGAAGTGGTGCGAGAATACACGTCAAACGAGATACCGAAGCGCTCGAAACTCGTTTTAATCAGATTGTGGTAACGATCCACAATATCTTGCACCGAGCAACCCTCCTTACGGGCGCGGATAGTGACAGGCACACCATGCTCATCGCTACCACCCACAAAAAGCACATTTTCACCTTGCAAACGCTTGTAGCGCACATAGATGTCGGCTGGCACATACACACCTGCCAAGTGACCGATATGCACTGGACCATTGGCATAAGGCAGCGCAGCAGTCACAAGCGTGCGTTTAAAATCTTTTTTATCCATATATGATTCAGGTAATTATTATTGAATTTTCAGTTCACAGCCCCACACCGCTTGACACAGAGCCGACTGCAAAGTTACGAATTTTATCGCTAACTATTTGCATTCCACCCCCAAAACCATCACTTTTCCCCCACCTTATAATATATATCCCCACGTTTATTTCATTATTAGGGTGTTGGTGGTCATGCGGTGCATATATTGCTGGATGAGGGATTTTAGTTCATTTTCAAGTTGGGATTGGATAGGGAGTTTGCCTGCGAGGTTTTGCTTGAGCAACGAGTCGGTTTTGAAACGGTAGAGCGCTTTGGTTTTCTGACCATCGAACTGGAGCAGGAAATCGCCCTTGAAGTATTGATACACTCCGTTGTTGTAGTTGAATGCCCAAGTTTGTGCGGCTGGAGTGTGGAGCAAGTCGCAACCGAATGCTATATATGGCTTATCGTAGCCCAACATGCCCATGAGTGTGGGCAGCACATCGATTTGCTGCGCTATCACGCCTTGCTTCACGCCAGTTTCCAAAGACCCGTCGGGTGTGTAGAAGATGATAGGTATGCTGTATAATCCCTGGTCGGTTTTGTAGTAAGGGTGGGTGTTTTGGTTGGTGTGGTCGGCAACGAGCACAAACACCGTATTCCTATACCACGGCTGCTTGCTTGCCGCCTCGAAGAATTTACGCAACGCCATATCGGTGTAGCGCACGCACTTGTGGATAGGCTGTCCGCCCTCGTCCTTGAAGGTGGCGGCGTACTGCTCAGGCACCTTGAAAGGGTGGTGCGACGAAGCCGTGAACACCGAAGCCACAAAAGGCTGTTTGAAGCCGTTCACCATTCTCACCACATGTTGCAGATAGGGTTCGTCCCACACTGCCCACATGCCATCAAAGTCGGCATCGCCACCGCCTTTGGGGTCGGCATTGTATTCGGTGCGGCCGAAGTATTTATCGTAGCCTGTGGCGCGCGCAAACGCCTCAAAGCCCATCGAACCGTTTTGCGCGCCGTGGAAAAATGCGCTGTAATAGTCCTTGTCGTGGAGCATACCAGCAAGGCCTGTGAGGTCGTTCATCGACGCTGGCGTGAGGAAAAACGGTTCCACCATCATCGGAATGCTCGACAGCGTGGAGGGCATGGCGTCGATACTCTTGCGGCCGTTGGCAAAGGTGTATTCAAACGTGAGGCTATGGGTGAGCAAGGAATCAACGAACGGAGTGTAGCCACGGTATTTTCCACCGTCCAAATCACGGTTCAAACTACCTATATACTCACGCCCAAAACTCTCCACTATCAGCACCACCACATTTTTCTTGTTCATCACCGTGCCTGAAGCGGGCTGATGGATTGGGGAGTAGTAAGAGAGCATCTGCTTTTCGTCGGTGAAATATTTCGGTTCCTCAAACACATTTTTACCGATGGTGCGAATGAGCGAGAAAGGAGTGTTGAGCACAATGGCAGCCTCGGTGGGGTGGTTCACATACTGGTTGGCGTTGCTCACCGTGATGGGACGAACGGAGTGTGCCAAACCGCCACGCATACCACCAAGAATGCAAGGCACCATCAGCAATATCGACACCAGTGTGGCAAGGCTGTAGCACCACCAGCAAATGGTGTGTCGCTTCAAATTGTGAGAGAGATAAAGTCGCCAAAGGGCATAAATAAGCACCACGCCTATCAGCAGAAGATACCAATGGCGAATCAGTTCGGTGCCGAAGATGCCGGCAAGGTTGCCCTCGTGGCTAAACTCGCTGAACACGGTGCTGGTGGTGCGGCGCGAGGTGTATTGGAAATACACGCAGTCGCAAAGGTTCATCACCACGGCAAGGGAATTGACCACCACAAACAGCCATTTGCACACCTTGCGATAGGTGGGCGTTTCCTTTAAATGGAGCGGAAACAGCACCATCACTATCCACAGCACATTGGTGTACATGATGGCGGAGGAATCGAACAGGAAACCTCCACGCAGCATCTCCATCAAGTGGCCAGCGGTGAGATTGTCGGAAAAACTGCTGTAATTCGTGAGCAAAAATACGATTCGGCAAACGAAATACACCACATAAGCCAACACCAAATTACACACCACCGTCAGCAATGGCGCAAAACTATTATAGGTCAAAAACCTCTTTATCTTATCAACCATCTTCTATAAATTTATATCTTGTACAATCACTTTCTTTCTTTCAAAAACCTACGAAGCATAAATGTAAGAAAGTAAGGAAAGGTATAAAACTTTCCATTAAAACCAATATTTTTATCACAAAGTTTAATTCCGAATTTTATGTCGGGATATTTATCAGGTTTACCTGTTAAATTATTAAGCGAAGGTGTGGAATTGTCTGAAGCTTTCACCTCCACTGGCACAAGCGATGATGCAGTACGCACAAAAAAGTCCATTTCAACAGTTGATTTATCATTGCGATAGAAATACAGTTGATAACCCTGCTTCACCAGCATTTCCGAAACAATGTTTTCAAAAAGTCCACCTTTGTAGGTTCCATAATTCCTATTTTGTCGCAAATCATCTTGCGATTCTGCATCAAGCGATGCCACAAGCATACCAGTGTCGTGATAATAAAGTTTAAACAATCGAGGATTGTAATTGCCTTTAAGTGGCAACGAAACTTGGTCGAGACAATAGCAAACATTCACAATGCCAGCATCTTTCAGCCACTCCACTGTGCCAACATAATCGCGACTGCGAGCACCGTGAGCCACTTTAGTGATTTGAAATTTTTTATTATCACGTCCCAAAAACACTGGAATATGGTTATAAATATTCTTTATTTTTCCTTTATCAAGACCTTGGGCATATTTAGTGATGTCTTCCTCATAGTCATAGAGCAACTGCTGCTGCATCTGTGCCACTCCACTGAAATTATTATTGACCACAAATTGACGTACTATAGCAGGCATACCACCCACAAGCATATAATCAAAAAAATGAGCCCGTATAACTTCATATAGTACTTTGGGTAAAGGTTTTACAGCGCTCATATAGGCATACATATCACTAATTTGTGAATCGGTATAACCAACCGCCCACAGAAATTCCTCAAAATCCATTGAATGCATGGAGTAATCCTCCTTATAGCCTACACTATTCGATTCTATTTCATTATAATTGATACCCATCAGCGAACCTGAACATATCACATCATAACGCCCATCAATAGCAAACGACTTTAAAGATGTGGCACAAGATGGACACGACTGGATTTCATCAAAGAAAATAAGTGTTTCGCCAGGCACTACTTGAATCGTAGGCGATATGATGGTTATATTCTTTATGATAGAATCCACCTCAAAACCATCGGCAAACACTTCTCTATATTTACTCTGAAGCACGAAATTAATATTTACCACATACTTATAATGATGGTGGGCAAACTGGAGAATAGATGCAGTTTTTCCAATCTGTCGAGCACCTTTCACTATAAGAGGAAGATGATTTTGCTTCAATTTCCATTCCTCTAAGAATTGGTCAATTTTTCTTCTTAAAAGACTCATAATTCACCATTTTTTGCAAAAATAGCATTATTTATCTAAATATCAAATAGTTTCATCTACTTTTCCACATTTTTCCACCTATTTTCGCACCATTTCACCACATTTTTCCACCTATTTTCGCACCATTTCACCACATTTTTCCAAAAATTCACCCACAAGCATCATTAATAAAAAGAAGTAAAATTATTGCCTAACTCCATAATTTCCATAGTAAAAAATACGATTGTAATCGTAAAATTAACGGTAAATTTTGGATTATAATCGTTTTTTTTACTATTTTTGTGGCAGAAAACTGTAATATGATTGCTATATGGAACACATCAAACGTATCTTGCAAGATAAAATAGAGAAGAGATTAGTGCCTGGAAAAGCAGTGCTTATTTATGGTGCGCGGCGTGTGGGTAAAACCGTGCTTTTGAAAGAAATAGTCAAGAAAACTGATGGTAAGACCATAATTTTGAATGGCGAAGATATTGATGTGCACAATATGCTTCAAAACCGCTCCGTGAGCAATTTCCGCCAATTGTTTAGCGGAATTGATTTGCTGGCTATCGACGAAGCGCAAAACATTCCTCAAATCGGGCAAGTCATTAAGTTGATTGTTGATGAAATTGATGGCATCAAAGTGATAGCCACAGGTTCATCGTCGTTCGACCTCCTAAATAAAATTGGTGAACCACTTGTGGGGCGTGCTTCACAATTCGTGCTCTCACCATTTTCAATTAAAGAAATAGCACAACAGCAGAATGGAATTGAAATCAAGCAGAATTTAGCGAGCCGACTGATTTATGGAAGTTATCCTGAAGTGGTGGGTATGACCAGAAATGATATGAAAGAGGAATATCTGCGTGAAATAGTGAACGCCTATTTATTGAAAGACATACTTGCTATCGACGGTCTGCGAAATTCCGCAAAAATGAACCGTCTGCTCCAACTTATAGCATATCAAGTGGGTGACGAAGTGAAATACGATGAATTAGGAAAGCAGTTAGGTATGCACCGTGATACTGTTGAGAAATATCTCGACCTTCTTTCAAAGGTTTTTGTTATTTATAGGATTGGGGCATTTAGCAGAAATATGAGAAAAGAGGTGTCGAAAGCAGGAAAATGGTATTTCTACGACAATGGTATTAGAAATGCCGTGATGGGTAATTTCAAAGACGTGAATAATAGGCAAGATATGGGAGAACTTTGGGAAAACTTCTTCATCACAGAAAAAATGAAGAACAACCAAAATCAACTGCTTCACCAGCAATTACACTTTTGGCGCACCTACGACCAGCAAGAAATTGACCTTATAGTGGAATCAAGCGATGCTATCAATGCTTATGAGATGAAGTGGGGTAAAAAGAATCCGAATGTGCCAGGTGGATTTGCAAAAGCATACCCAAATGCCAACTTCAATGTAGTCAATCCCGAAAACTATTTTACACTTCTATAAAAGAAAATAACGTAAAAAATACGATTGTAATCGTAAAATTAACGGTAAATTTTGGATTATAATCGTTTTTTTTACGGTTGTATGTATAAAACTACAATTTTATAGCGTAGGAATATAATTATGGAATGCTTTTACTCGATTTGGGTAAAAGCACCTGATAAATTGGTTATTGCGATTGAAGAGCGTGTTTCAAATTTAGCGATTCATCATAACGTAGGGACATGCCTTCGGCATGTTTCGATGCAATCCACAATGTATAAACGCCTTGGAAACATGCCGAAGGCATGTCCCTACGCTATGGTGCTGTCATTTTTGGTGATTTGACACATCCTCCCCTACGTTACGGCATATTCCTTATTTGCAGAGGAATTCTACGAGTTTCTTTACTGCGCGGCCTCGGTGGCTGATGGCGTTTTTTTCGTCTGCATTCATTTGGGCGAAGGTGCGGCCGTCGGCTTCGTCGGGTTGGAAAATTGGGTCGTAGCCAAATCCGCTGTCGCCATGCTTTTCGGTGAGGATATGTCCTTCCACACGGCCATCGAAAATGTGGAGTTCGCCATTCAAAATCAGTGCCACGGCAGTGCGGAAGCGCGCTGTGCGTTTCTCCATCGGCACGCCTTGCATCTTATCAAGCACTTTACGCATATTTGCTTCACTGTCGTGCCCGGCAGCAGCATATCGGGCACTATACACGCCTGGTTCACCGCCCAGCGCATCAATTTCAAGACAGGTGTCGTCGCTGAAGCAGTCGTAGCCGTAGTTATCTTTTATGAAGCGAGCCTTTTGCTCAGCGTTGCCTTCAATGGTGGGGCAAGTTTCGGGAATATCGTCGTGGCAATCAATGTCGTTCAAACTCAAAATTGTGAATTTCTCACCCACAATCTCCCTCAATTCCTGCAACTTATGCGCATTATTAGTGGCAAATACTATCTTATTCATTTTCCCTTTCAAATTAATTATATATCAAAAGTACTAAAAACCAGCCACATACCAAACACAAATCACACTTTTCCTATAAATTTTGACCTCAAAAAATACACTTTTCCTATAAAATAAGCAAACAAAAAAAACACTTTTCCTATAAAAATAGGTATTCAAAAGTACACTTTTCCTATAGATTATGGATTTATTGGTTAAAAAATAGGCAAAAAAAATGCTTAGTGCCAGTCTGTGCATCTAAGCGTTTTAGTTTAGATTATTCTTTAAAATCAGAAATATATTTTTTTATTTGTTCCTCTAATACTGGTAAATCTTCATTTATTACAATCCATAATATATCAAGATTTATTTGATAATAGTCATGCACTAATATATGACGCATTTTTTCTATCATTCGCCAAGGTGTTTCGGTATGAGATTCTTTAAATTCCTTTGTTAATTTATAAACTGCCTCTCCCACAATTTGCACGTTATATACAGTGGCATGTAGATGAAGAGTATCATTAACCAGTTCTTCTTTACTCATGCCCTTTGTAAATTCTTGCACTCTTTCTATTGATGAAAGAATATGTTGCAAGCGCCCTTTATCTTTAGCAGTTTCTCTCATATATGAGTTTTTTATCACGATTTGCACTTTTTGCAGCAAATGGTAACAGATCACCCTCAACCACCAAATCCACTGAACGATTAAGTAATTTTTCTAAATCATCAATCATTCCAAAAAACTGCAAACCCATTTTTGTGTTAGGAACAAAAGTTATAAGAATATCTATATCACTATCTGGTCGCTGTTCACCACGTGAAAAAGAACCAAATACCCATGCTTTTTCAATAGGTTTTCTACTGAAATATTGGCAAATAATATCTATAATATTCTTATCCATCGTTTATTAAATGTAATAATGCAAAAATAAACCTTATTTTATTCTTTTACAAATATCTGATGAAAAAAGTTTACTTATAAAAAGAAAAGCCCGGCCTTTTTGGGGGGCTGGGCTTTTGGGGGATTATGGGGAGTGGTGAATTATACCACTACGTTTACGATTTTGTTTGGCACTACGATAACCTTCTTTGGAGTTTTGCCTGCGATCCACTTTTCAGCGGCCTTGTCGGTGAGGGCGAGGCGTTCCACTTCGGCTTTGTCGGTGCCTACTGCCACTTCAATGTTGAAGCGTGGCTTGCCGTTGAACATTACGGTATATTTCACGTTGCTTTCTTTGAGGTATTCCTCATTGAAGGCTGGCCATTGCGCATCACACACTGTGCCTTCGTGGCCGAGCACGTGCCACAGTTCTTCGCAGATGTGTGGAGCAAATGGAGCGAGCACCACAATCAGGTCGTTGAAGATGGCTTTGCTCACGCACTTTTGTGAGTAGAGTTCGTTGGCGCAAATCATGAATGCAGCCACCGAAGTGTTGTAACTGAGCACTTCCACATCGGCAGTCACCTTCTTGATGAGTTTGTGGAGCGACTTGAGGTTGTCGGCTGTTGGTTTCTCGTCGGTCAAGCGCACTGCATCGCCATCAAACACCATATTCCACAATTTCTTCAAGAAACGGTTCACACCGTCGATGCCGTTGGTGTCCCAAGGCTTGCTGGCTTCAACCGGACCGAGGAACATTTCATAGAGACGAAGTGTGTCGGCACCGTAGCGCTCTACAATCACATCAGGGTTCACCACGTTGAACATCGACTTCGACATCTTCTCAATAGCCCAACCGCAAATATATTTACCCTTTTCAAGAATAAATTCGGCATTTTCAAATTCTGGTCGCCATGCGCGGAATTTGTCGATGTCGAGCACATCGTTGCTCACAATGTTCACATCCACGTGAATAGGGGTAACATCGTATTCATCTTTCAAATTCAGGCTCACGAAAGTGTTGGTGTCTTTGATACGGTACACAAAGTTGCTGCGGCCTTGAATCATACCTTGGTTGAAAAGTTTCTTGTATGGCTCTGGTTCGCACACATAGCCGTAGTCGTAGAGGAACTTGTTCCAGAAGCGACTGTAGATCAAGTGACCTGTGGCGTGTTCGGTACCGCCCACATAAAGGTCGACCTGACGCCAATACTCGTTGGCTTCCTTGCCCACCAGCGCATCATCGTTGTGTGGATCCATATAGCGCAAATAGTAAGCGCTCGAACCAGCAAAACCAGGCATAGTGCAGAGTTCCAATGGCTGACCGTTGGAAGCCACCCAGTTTTTTGCGCGTCCCAATGGAGGCTCACCGCTTTCGGTTGGCAAGAATTTGTCCACTTCAGGGAGTTGCAATGGCAGTTCGCTCTCGTCGATGGTTTGTGGCTGACCGTCGGCATCGTAATACACGGGGAATGGTTCGCCCCAATAGCGCTGACGGCTGAAGATAGCGTCGCGAAGGCGATAGTTCACCTTCACCTTGCCAATGCCTTCTTCTTCGATAAACTTCTTAGTCTTGGCGATGGCTTCCTTCACTTGCAGACCGTTGAGCTGGAGTTTTTCGTTATTTGAATTGATAACGATGCCTTCCTTAGCGTCGAAACTTTGCTCGCTCACATCAGCACCCTCAATCAGAGGAATGATGTCGAGGCCGAAATGCTTGGCAAAGGCATAGTCGCGGCTGTCGTGCGCAGGCACAGCCATAATGGCACCGGTGCCATAGCCGGCAAGCACATAGTCGCTAATGTAGATAGGAATATTTTTACCGGTCACAGGGTTGATGGCATACGAACCACTGAACACACCCGAAACCTTCTTTTCAATCATACGCTCACGCTCGGTCTTGTGCTTCACCTCGTCGAGGTAGGCTTCCACAGCAGCCTTTTGCTCGGCGGTGGTCACCTTTTCCACATATTCGCTTTCAGGAGCGAGCACCATGAAAGTAACGCCAAAGATAGTGTCGGCACGTGTGGTGAAGATAAGCATCTTCTCATCGCTGCCCACAAGTGGAAATTGCATTTCGGCACCTTCGCTGAAGCCAATCCAGTTGCGCTGAGTTTCTTTGATAGAGTCGGTCCATTCCAAATTGTCGAGATCGCGGAGCAAACGACCGGCGTAAGCCGACACGCGCAAGCACCATTGGCTCATCATTTTCTGCACCACAGGATAGCCGCCACGGAGCGAAACGCCTTCGCTCACCTCGTCGTTGGCAAGCACAGTGCCCAACTTAGGACACCAGTTCACCATCGTGTTGCCACGGTAGGCGATGCGGTAGTCCATCAGCGTTTTTTCTTTTTCCACCTTGCTCATGGCATTCCATTGCTCGGCGGTGAAATCGTTGTTGCCGTTGGTGGCAGCGTTGCAGCCCTCGCTACCGTTCTTTTCAAAATAAGCCACCAGTTCCTCAATAGGGCGAGCCTTATCGATGGCAGTGTTGTAGTAACTCTTAAACATTTTTATAAACGCCCATTGCGTCCACTTGTAGTATTTAGGATCGCAAGTGCGCACTTCACGGTTCCAGTCGTAGCAGAAACCAATCTTTTCGAGTTGTTCGCGATAGCGCGCAATATTCTTCACGGTGGTCACTTCTGGGTGCTGACCAGTCTGAATAGCGTATTGCTCTGCTGGCAATCCATACGCGTCGTAACCCATAGGGTGGAGCACGTTGAAGCCGTTCAATCTTTTATAGCGCGCAAAAATGTCGCTGGCAATGTAACCCAGTGGGTGACCTACGTGCAAACCTGCTCCCGATGGATAAGGGAACATGTCGAGCACATAGTATTTAGGCTTGCCGGTGTTTATTTCACTTTGGTAGATGTGCTGGTCGCGCCAGTACTGCTGCCATTTCTTTTCAATTTCGCGAAAATTATATTCCATAGTTTCTTTATGTAGTTTTTTATATTCTCTTTATCTTTGACTTTCCTCCTTGCGCGCCCGCATCTCCGTACGCACACACACAAGCAGCAGAGTTATCAACACACAACATATCATTATATATTATTTATTTTTAAAATTGAATTTAATATTTAATGATAATGATACGCTGTTAATAACTGCAATAACTTTTTAGCCATTTTCTTGCATATAAAGTTATTAATGTAGATGTTGAGGATATTAATAGTTGGTCAACAACCTTATTTTTTGATTTAGAGCAGTTTCCAAACCTCATTAACACCCTGTTAACAACTTGCAAAGTTAATAAATTCTTGCGGCATTACCTATTAAAAACTGATGAAAACCCTGTTGAATCTACAATTATATTATTCCCCTAACTTATTTGGATTTAGCCCATAAATTGTTAAGCCCAAGCGATTTTCAAAAGTCAAGTTTTTCGGCACTTTTTTATTTATAAGTTTTCAAACCATTTTCCACAGGTTATTAACAATTTGTTGATAACTCCGACAAACACGCCCCACAGCTATCTGTAGCTCACATTTCACTCTGATAATAACTCCAAATCCACCCCATTTTCCCCACTCCCCACCCCAAACAATTAACACCCCCTTAAACCCACCCCACGCAACCCGATTGCCGGCTGTTAATAACCACCACCAGCACCCACAAAGTAACAAAAGTTTCACCCAAATGCATGTTTCCAGTGCACAGATGAAATACTGATTGTATCTATACCCTATTAATTTTGGAAATTATATACAAGTTGTTCCTGTGATTATTTAGTAATGATTGAAAAAAAATCCCTAACGGAATTTCATCGCATCTTCTTCGGGACAACTTGTATATCATTGCCATTAATTTTTGGAAAAAATATTACGTGGTCTGATTTATAAAAAAATTTCATTTTTTTATAAATCAGATACTTACATATAATATTAAAGAAAAATTGGCGTTATAAAATTAAATTAGGAAAACTTTTATTATTGATATAACGATGAAAAAAAACAGTTTACTATGGAAAATTACAATAGCTTTTTTGGCTTTTGCAGGAATGTTCGCTGGTGCTACTGCACAGCGAATTTCCACCAAGCCAAGTGGTGACGCAAATTTAGATTTTAAGGTGAATGAGGAAGATGTTACCACTGCCATTGATTCTATTTTGCGTGGACATTTTGCGTATTGGTGCGATGTTAACTTTGATGAAATGCTCAATGCCTCAGATGTGGCAAGCATTGTAAACATCAATTTAGGAAACACACCCATCTCCACACCCACCTATTCTGGAACTTTGCCCACCGTTTTTATCAATACTGAAAATAAGTGGGGTGTGATAACCAAGGAGGAATACATTAAAGCGTCGATGTATATTGTCAACCCCGACGGCACTATGTTTGCAAGCCCCGAATCGCCAACTGAATTAAATATTAGAGGGCGTGGCAATTCCACATGGAGAGATGTGGTGAAGAAACCATATAAGTTGAAATTCCTTGAAAAGACAGCCTTGCTTGGAATGAAGAAGGATAAGCATTTCACTTTGCTTCCTCATTATCTCGACTGGTGGGGATATTTACAAAATCCTGTTGGCTTCAGATTGAGCGAAAAGATGGGACTTGCCTACACCACTCATCAAGAACCGGTGGAAGTGGTGATGAACGGTGCCTACATTGGCATTTATTTTCTCACCGAGCAAATAAAGGTGGGCAAAAACAGAGTGAATATTACCGAGCAGAACGACTATGAGACCGATTCACTGAAAGTGACTGGTGGTTGGCTTCTTGAAATAGAAAATTATCCCGACAGTCTCTCAATTCCTATTTATGAGCACGACAACAGGGAAAACCAAAACCTGTATTTCACCTCCCACTCACCCGAACTGCTCAGTAGTGAGCAGTACAATTACATTAAGAATTTTTTGGAGAAAACCGACTCAGCCATCTATTGCGGCGATCCCGACAGCCGTGAATGGGAAAAGTATATAGATATGGAGTCGCTGGCGAAATTCTATATAGTGAATGAGATTGTAGATAACAAGGAAGCGTTTTCCGGAAGTTGCTGGATGAGCAAAGAAATGGGCGATTCCACAAAACTCGTGTTTGGTCCGGTATGGGATTTCGGCAGTAGTTTTGCTACATGGAAAGCCGGTTGCGACACTTGCTTCCACAGTTTTATTTACGAAAATCTCCCCCACTATGCCAATACGCACTGGATTAAGGAAATTTGCAAATATCCACGATTTCAGGAAATGGTTAAAAAACTATGGAAGGAGTTTTACGCCAACGAGTATGAAGGCATCATCGATTATATCAACAACTTTGTTGTGAAAATCAAAGATGCGGCAGACCACGACTTTATAAGGTGGCCAAAAGGATGCAGCGATGTTGTAATAGCGAGAAAAAATCAATTCTATCTCCCCAGCATCAAAGCCAAAGTGAAATGGCTGCAGCAGCAATGGGGTGAAGAATAATCACCCAAATTTCACCAGAAAATGATGTTTGAAAATTTGGAAAATAGCATAGCTACATACCTTCGGCATGTTTTGATAGCAATCCACTATATTTAAACCCAAATCGGTCATTAGGCCGTATGAGGATTTTTTAGATAACTTCTTGCGGTCTTTCGGTTTTTATAAGATGCCTTTCGCTTGTTTTTAATTCGTAATAGCTCGCTATCACTCATTAAAAGACAAACAAAACTCATTCTTCTAAAACTCCGAAATACCACAAGCCCTAATGACCGATTTGGGTTAAAACCATTTTCAAAATGGTATATAAAAAAGTTACGGAGCATCTCAAAAATCTCCGTAACTTTTTTTATATGCTAATATTTTAGAATGGGGATTATTCCTTTGGCATGAGTTGTTTTACTTTTGCCTCGATAACTGCCTCTAAATTATTTTCGGGCAGTTTCATCCATTCTTGGAGTTCTGCTTTTTGTTCAGGGGTGAGCGATTCTTCAGTTTTTTCCATTGATTCGTCAATGTTCTTAAACAGAGGATCGGTTTCCAGAGCGGCGAGGTCTTGAATCGATTCGCACGCTTCAAATTTGGCTTTGATATAATTAATCACTGCTTTCACGTAAGCCACATTATCGCCAGTGTTTACGGGAACTTTGATTTCTGTTTTGGCTTTGGATTGGGTTGTCTGTGCCGATTGTGCTTGAGCGAAAAAGCCCACGAATGCCACCATACACACCGCAATCATCATTTTAAGTTTCATAATCAGAATGTTTTGTTGGTTATAAAATAAAGTGCAGCAAAAAGCTACTCCACCCACAAAACTACAAAATTTCCCCCACCCACCAATAAAAATTTGAGAAAAATATGTGTTATGTGCAGGATAAAAACTATTCCTTTTTTTCAAGAATTAATTTAATAAATAAGTCAAGCCACTCAACAAGAGGTAACGGACAACTAAGCAATCCACAATTATATTGCAAATTCAACATTGAATAACGAATGCGTACACGTGGGTGATACTTTTCGTTATATACTACTATACTTCGTCCCTTGATATTGTCTTCTGCTTTCACCTCAATTGGAATAATCAGTTCGTCTTTTTGTATAACGAATTCAATTTCAGCCTTTCCCTCTGAGGTCCAATAATATGGAATTTGATTATCGGTGACGGAAATCAGCGATTGTAATACTGCATTTTCTGCAAGAGCACCCTTAAACTCTGTGTAATTGGCAATTGAATCCAATATAACCGAGGCTGGCAATCGTGCAAGTCGACGCAGAAGTCCGCAATCACTTGCATACACCTTAAACGAATCCATTTGCTCATAAGCAGAAATAGGAAAACCTGGTTTGCTGATGTTGTAAACCACATGAATCATACCAGCCTCCACCAGCCACATCAAAGCGTCTTCATAATCCTTTGAGCGAGCCCCATGCTTCACCACTCGATAAATGAATTTTCTATTTTCCTTTGAAAGTTGCGCAGGTAAAGAATGCCACAAGGCTTGAATACGAGGAATGTCGCGTGCAGCAGCATAGCGTGAGAAATCTAATTCGTAGAGATCAAGAATACCTTGTAAAATATCCTCAATTTCTCCCACACCTCTACCGTCGAGTAAGGCGACCACAGATTCGGGCATTCCACCGCAAATTTGATATTGTCTGTATGCCGTCTTGAGTTTATTTAAGATAATTTCTGGAAGTTGCTTGATTTCGGAAATAGAATTGATGTAGTTATATGTATTTACATCAACTGCGCGAAGAAATTCACGAAAAGTGATTGGATACATTCTCACCACTTTCACTTTCCCTACAGGAACAGACATTTGCTTTTGCCTGACCGCTACACCAAGCAACGAACCTGCTGCTATAATGTGATACTCAGGCGCATCTTCGCAGAAGTATTTTAAACTATTCAACGCATTCTCACATTCTTGAATTTCATCGAATATGATTAGAGTTTCACCTGCAATAATAGGTTCATCACAATAAAGTGCAAGTTCACTTATTATTCGTTCTGGCGATTTTGTGGTTTGAAAAATAGATATTAGTTCAGGTTGACGGTCAAAGTCGAATTTTACACAGTATTTAAAACATTCCTTGCCGAATTTTTCCATTGCCCATGTTTTACCTATTTGGCGAGCACCTTTTAGCAGGATAGGCTTATGCAGAGCACTATCTTTCCATGTTTTAAATACGCTTATTATATCTCTTTTTATTTCCATTATACCATTGTTTATGTTTATAATTTCCGATGCAAATATAATTAAATAAAAGCGATGAAAAAAGAGTTTTTACACAAATAAGTTCCGAAAAGTGTAGTGACAGCACACTTTTCGGAAGTTGTTTGTGTAAAAATGGTGATTTTTACGAAATTTTGGGTAGAAGGGTGGCTGACGATTCTTTCTTATTTTTCACCGTCTTTTTGATATACAAACCATTAGAACCGTCCCTTTGGTTGGTGTTAGATAGATAATGGTTGGTGCGACCGAAAGAACCGTCCCTTTGGCAACTCGTTGACCTGTTAACTCGTTGACTTTATTAGCGGAAGATGATTTCTTTGATTACTTCGTGGCCGAGGGATTCGTTGATGCGGGCGATGAGGGTGGAGCGGGTGAGCATGAGTTGGTTGCGCAGGGGGGCGCTGCTGATGGTGAATGTGAGCACACCGTCTTTCACCGAGCGGTCGGTGGTGTAGCGGTTCACGCCCTGCCCCACGAGGGTGGGCCACATAGCCAAAGCGCGCTGTTCGTCGAGGCGGACATCCAGTCGCTCCTGGCGCAGCACTTGGTTGATAATATCTCCAACTGATTGGGCACTTGTGCGTTTCATAAGCGTGTGGTGTTATTGATTCGAACGGTTGATAAGTGAGCAAACGCCATTCTCCACGCCGAACATGGCAAAATCGCCACTCACGCGACGCACGATTTCGTCGAGGTGCGTGCGGTTGGTGTCGGTGATGAAAATCTGACCGAACCGTTCGTCCGACACCACTTCGATGATGCTCTCCACGCGCGAAGCGTCGAGTTTGTCGAAAATGTCGTCGAGCAGCAGAATCGGGGTCAATGCCGTATGCTCTTTCAGAAACTCAAACTGTGCCAATCGCAGTGCTATGGTGTAGGTTTTGCACTGGCCTTGTGAGCCGGTTTTGCGCATCGAGTGTTCGCCCAAAAGCAGTTCAATGTCGTCGCGGTGCACACCTCTTGTGGTGTAGCCTATAATGAAGTCGCGCTCGCGTGTGGCATTGAGGTGTTCGAGCATACTCCCCTCGTTGAGGTGGCTTTTGTAGAGCATTCTCACACATTCTCCATCGCCGGCAATGGCATTGTAGTAGCGCATGAAAATTGGTTCAAACGCTTCAATCCACCGCTTTCGTGCCGCATGAATGTAGGTGGCGGTGGTTGCCATTTGATGCTCCACGGTTTCGTAGAGCAGCGGGTCGCGAAATTCCTTTTTGATGATGGCATTTCGCTGCTCCACAGCCTTGGTGTAGGCAATCACGGCAGCCAGATATTCCTTGTCGCCCTGCGAGATAATCATATCCATGAGTTTCCTTCGCTCCTCGCCTGCGCCTCTGATAAGGTCCCAGTCGGCAGGCGACACCATCACCAGCGGCAGCAGCCCTATGTGTTGGCTCAGTCGCTTGTACTCCTTGCCGCCACGGCGCACCGTTTTCCGCTTTCCACGCTGCATACCCATCGACACATCTTCGTCGGCATCGTGGCGCGTGTATTTGCCTTGAAGCATCATGAAGTCGGCACCGTGGGTAATCACGCTCGCATCGGTTTGCCCTGTTGAACTTTTGCAGAAACTTAGGTAATAGATGGCGTCGAGAATGTTGGTTTTTCCCATGCCATTGTTGCCAATCAGGCAGTTCACCTTAGGCGAGAACGTAAGTGTGGCTTCGCCGATGTTCTTATAATTGAGTATGGAAATGCTGTTGAGTTTCATTGCCACAAATATACTGAAAATAGTTGAAAGATATTACATTTTCCGTGCCCAATCCATGTGTGTTCCTTTTTTCTGTATTATTTATCAAAAGGGCGAATATTGCCGAAATGGGGCTGATACGCCCGATTTTTATCATCTATTTTTTGTAACTTAGCACCATTAATTATTGACCGACGACATGAAAAAGAATATATTTTCCATGATATGCGCTGTGGGCGTGTGCTGCTCTATGCTCACGGGGTGCGACCTGATCGACTACCACCCCTACGACACAAAAATTAGCGGCGCACACCACATCAACAGTAAAAACATCAGCCTGATAGAAGAGCGGTGCGCCAATCGCGACGAGGTGACATTTGCCGTAATCAGCGACACGCAACGCTGGTACGACGAGATGAAGGTGGCGGTCAACAGCATCAACGCGCGCACCGACATCGACTTTGTGGTGCACTGTGGCGACATGAGTGACTTTGGTGCCACCAAGGAGTTTGTGCTTCAGCGCGACATTATGCAGAGGCTCAACGTGCCTTATGTGGTGGTAATTGGCAACCACGACTGCTTGGGAACCGGTGCCGATGCGTATCGCTACATTTTCGGCGACATGAATTTCAGTTTCAACGCTGGCAACACGCATTTCGTGTGCCTCAATACCAACGCTCTGGAATACGACTATTCCGTGCCTATTCCCGATTTTGAGTTTATTCGCGCCGACAGGGAAAACATTCCAGCCAGCGTTACCCACACCGTGGCAGTGATGCACGCCATGCCATACTCCGAACAGTTTAACAACAATGTGGCAGAAATCTTCGAGCAGGAAGTGATGAAATATCCCACGCTACGATTCTGCCTGTGCGGACACGACCACAGCAGCAAGGTGCTCGACCTCTTTGGCGACGGCGTGAGTTATTACGAGTGTGGCGCAGCCAAGCGTAGGGAATATTTGGTATTTACATTAAAAAAAGACGGAGGACATAGTTATGAAGTGGTTAGATATTAAGAAGTTATCCTTGCGCGTGGTGCTTGCTACCGTGCTGTGCGCTGGTGCGCTGCCACTGCAAGCCCAGACACTCGCCCCCACCGATACCGTATCTGCCGACAGCACCGACAGTGTGCAAAGCCCCACACGTTATGAGCGGCGCATCGACAGGTATGTGCTGCGCTGGAGCAAACTTATCCCAAGCCACTCCACCCTGCAATACGCTGGCAGCATAGGTCTGATAAGCGCCGGCATCGGCTGGCATTATGGAAAAAATGCGCATTGGGAAACGGATTTGCTGGTGGGCTTCTTGCCCAAATACCACAGTCGTTCGGCACACGCCACATTCACCGTGAAGGAGCGTTACATACCTTGGCGCTGCCATGTGCACCCGCAGTGGACCATCGAGCCGCTCACCGCCGGTGCTTTCTTTAACACCATTTCGGGCGAGGACTTTTGGCGACATCAGCCATCGCGTTATCCGAAGAAGTATTACGGAATGCCCACCAAACTGCGTTCCAACATATTCTTCGGGCAGCGATTGCGTTACAACATTCCGAACAGCAAGCGCATCATGCACCAAGCCATTTCGCTCTATTACGAAATCTCTACCTGCGACATCTACCTTATCTCAAAAATTACCAACAAAAGTTACCCTTGGAGCAAAACCCTTTCCCTCGCCATCGGCATCAAATGGGATATGTAGGATTTTTTTAGAAATTAGATGTTAGAAATTAGAAGTTAGATGTTAGAAATTAGATTTTTTTATAGCCTCTAAACTCCAAATTCTAATTTCTAACCTCTAATTTCTTCTTGTGGCAAATAGTAAGGGAAATGGGGTGGAAAATGGATTTTTTTTAGGATTTATTTGGATAGTAGTGGCGTTTTATACAAAAAACATCAATAAATCTTTGAAATTATAAATTAATTAGTTTACTTTTGCAAAAAGAAGTGGTGTTGATAGCTACGATATTGTGCCGTTTGTGCTAAATAGCCTCGCTATATGCTTCTTTTTTACCGTTATCGAACTTGTATAAAATAAAATATAACACTATAAATAACATATAACACTTACGAATATGCTAAAAAGACGACTTTTCTTACTTTTGGCTGTGCTGTTGCCTTTGTTGGGCTTTGCACAAGCTAAGAGTGTGCCGTACTTCTCTCAGATTGGTGGTACGGGCAAACTTGATGCCGATTGGACAGTGTATAACGTCAATGGCGATGAAAAAACTTGGATCAACGACGCCTCGTCAAGTAATTATAGCAGTATTACTGCCGTGAAGGTGACCGCCGGGGCAAAATACCTTTACAACACTAATGCCGATGCCAACGACTGGCTGGTGTCGCCTGCCATTCATCTTGAGGCAGACAAGGAATACAAGGTTTCATTTTATGTAAAAACCTCTGGTTCTTACAAAGAGAGTCTGCGACTGGCTGTGGCAAACGCCAACAGTGCTGAAGATATGGCTACCAAGAGCGAAACACTTCTTGATTTCCCTGAACTGACAGAAAAGACTTTCGTTAAGAAAAGCGTAGTGTATGTGGCCAGAGAATCAGGCGACTACTATTTTGGCTTGTATGAATACAGTAAGAAAGACTTATATAATGTGTTCGTAACGGCTTTCTCTGTGGCAGAGAACATTACCACTCCAGCCCCTGTTACTGGCCTTACCGCCACTGAAGGTGCCGACGAGGCAATCACCGTGGATTTGAACTGGACTTTGCCAACCAAGGACGAAGACGGCAAAGACCTCACCACCCCACTCACAGGCGTGGAAGTGTATCGCGATGGCACTTTGGTGAAGACCCTCGAAGGAACAGCCACAGCATGGCAAGACACCGAGGCTCAAGGCTTGGCTGCCGGTTTCCATACCTACGATGTGAAAGCGCTGCTTGGTGCAGCCAAGAGTGTTGCTACCAGCGTGACCACCAAATATGTGGGTCCGATTGCTCCACAGGCTCTGCCTTACACCGCCGACCTTTCAAGTGCTGAAAATGTTGATGCTCTCTTCACCCAATATCACGGTCCAAAGAGCACACAGACAGCAGTTTGGAACTTCAAAGCATCACCATACATTGGCAACAGTTTGAACCTCTCCACCACCAAAAACCTTGTGGAAGACGAGTATTTGGTAACTCCACCACTCACCGTGGAAGAAGCTGGTGCCTATAAGGTGACTTTAGATTTTCAAGTGGGCTACTATGGTGGCGAAAAACTTGAATTAGTGTTGGGTAAGGGCAAAACTGCCGAAGAACTGAACATCCCTGTGCAGACCATCACCTCATTCAAGAGTTCAAGAAGCAAATATGAGATTTATGTGCAGATTCCTGAAGGTGGCAAGTATTACCTCGGTTTGCACGCTTGCAGCGAGAATGTTCCTACCAACGGCTGCTCTTACAAACTCTATGGCTTGAACGTGGAAAAAACCGCTATCGTTCCCGAACAAATCACCGACCTTGCTGCCGTTCCATTCGCCGACATGACCAACAATGTGACCCTCACTTGGACCAACCCAACCAAGACCAACATCGGCACCGACCTCGCCGCTCTCACAAAAGTGGAATTGAAGCGCAATGGCGAAGTGGTGAAGACTTTTGTATCTCCAGCAGTGGGTGACTCAATGAACTACGTTGACAATGTGCCTTCTTCAGGCTTCTACGAATATCAAGCGCTTGCTTACAGCGAAGGTGGCGTGGCAGTGGGCACTCCTACTACCGTGAGAACCGCATGGGTAGGCGACAACACCCAAACTCTGCCATACGAATTTAAGTTCAACAACCCTGACCAATGGGCATTCTACAGCGTGGTTGACGCTAACAAGGACGGCCACAGTTGGACTTACAGCAATGGCACAAGCTACAGCAGCGGCTGCGCTGTAAACGACCACTCAAAGATGACCGAATACAGTTCATGCAACGACTATTTGATTACCCCTCCATTCGATATCAAGCCCGGTTACTACCGCTTCATCTACAGTTACAACGGCAAGGGCGCATCGTTTAAGGTGGGCACAGTGAAGAGTGCGAGCGATCCAGCAGCCAGCTTCAAGCAGTTCCGCGATGTGGACTACATCAAGGACTATGGCTACACAGCCGACACTTGCATCGTGAAGATTGAAGAAAGCGGAAAGATGTACTTCGCATTCCAGGACTACAGCATCGCTTCTTCATCAGGCACCAACAAACTCTATCTCAAAGACATTAAGATTGAATACACTCCAGTGGTGCCAGAAGTGGCAGAAGGATTGACCGGCACAGCCGCTTCCGACCAGTCGCTCAGCGCAACCCTCACTTGGGTGAACCCAACCAAGACCAATATCGAAGGTATAGCACTCGAAACCATCACCAAGGCTGTGATTTTGCGCAACGGTGAGAATGTGGGCGAGGTGACCGAAGGTTTGAAACCTGGTTTAATTTCAACTTGGACCGACAACACCATCAAGACTCCTGGTCAATACACCTACAGCGTGGAAATCTACAACGCAAACGGTAAGAGCGAACACGCAGCACCAAGCGTGCTTATCGACTGGGTGGGCGGAGGTCTTCCATTGCCTTACAGCGTGAACGTGAACGACGGCAGCGACAGTTGGAGAAGTTGGACTATCGTGAACGCTAACAACGACTATCGCACCATTGCCGGTGAACAATATGCTACCACTTGGGAAGTGTCGAGCAACTCTATCTATTACAACTCTGGCAAGGTGCAGGGCGACGACTGGGCAATGTCGCCACGCCTCCAATTCGAAAACGGCTCACACCTGACCGTGACCATCGAATCATACGCATCACAAGCCGACAACGATGTGACTTGGGATTTGGCAGTGGCTCAAGCACTCGACCACACCAAAATGGCAACTGTGAAGACTATCACCACAGCAGCCACAGCATCATCAAGTTCAAAGGCACAAACCGATGTGATTCAATTCAATGTCACCGACGAATCACTGCCAACTCTCGTAGAGGGTGAAGGCGGCACCGACCCTGTGGTGAATGTGCTTCCTGGCGTGAATGTGATTGGTTTCCATGCCAACGCTATTGGCGAAATCCACGTGAAGTCGATTTCGATTGAGAAGATGACCTCTACCGGCGTAATCGACGTGACCGACGCTAAGAAGATGATGAACATTGCAGGTGGCGTGCTCAGCATCGACGGTGCAAGCGAAATCGCCGTTTACGATATTCTTGGCCGCAAGGTGGCTGAAAGCCGTGGCGGTGAATCTATCGACCTCAATGGTAAATCAGCAGGTGTGTATGTGGTGAATGCCGTGGTAAACGGTTCACGCATTTCTGCAAAGATTTCAAAATAAATCTTCGCAATGAAGTGATACACAGAGACTAAATAAAATCTCCGAAACAGCGTCCTCTTCTGGCAAAACAGGAGGGACGCTATTTCGTTTTTTATCCCCATCTATTTTTAGATTACTATTCCAACTAATTAACGATATGAGAAAGTTATTTAAATGTGTGTCGGCAGTGGCAGCAGTGCTGCTTCTGACAGCCACTTCGGCTTATGCCGGCTCTGATGTGCTTGCCACCAAGCACGGACCGGAATCGAAGTTGAGACTGAACCGACCAGCCGCCAACGCTGTGCCAGAGGCGAACCCTCGAAAAGCTGTGAGCGTGGCGAATGTGAATCCCGCGGCTACCACCGTGGCGAAAGTGCCGGGCAGCAACACCGTGCTGTGTGGCGTGAAAGTGTACGACGACGCTTGGGCAACTGATGGTGCCACCATCGATGCCGGTATCTACACCGTGGAGGCGAAAGAGAACGGCAGCATCAAGAGTGTGAAGGAGAGCAAGGAATGGATGTACACCCGCTCCGCCATCAAAATTGGCAGCACCTACTATGTGCTTTCCTCAAACTTTACGGGCGAAGTCAGTTATTATAGCAACTATTCCACCTCCACTTGGTTTAAGGGAAGCGGTAGTGAAATCGACGCTGTGAATGTGGCAACCGACCTTACCCTCGACCCAACAACAAACAAGGTGTATGGCTATTTCTACGACGAGCAGACGGGCGACTACACCCGCTTCTGCGAGTTTAGCATCGCTTTGGGCGAAGCCACTAAGATAGCCGATGCCGACCGTTCGGTGTATGCCATCGCCTGCAACAAGTATGGCGACCTCTACGGCGTGGGCAGCACTGGCGTGTTCTATAAAATCGACAAACAAACAGGTGCGCAAGTGCCTGTCGGACGCACCGGCTTATATCCTGTGGACCGCAACTCAATGACGTTTGACGATGCCACAGGCCGCCTGTATTGGGCTGCCACCTACGAAGGTGTTGTAGATGGCAAGCGCAAATGGGTTTCGGCGCTTTACGAAATCAATATCTACAATGGCAAACTCACAAAAATCAAAGATTTGCCCGGCAATGCAAGTTTCTCTGGTTTGTTTGCCATGCCTTACTCTACCCCACTCACTGCGCCACGCGCTGTGACCGACATTTCGGTGAATTTCGCTAAATTCGGCGAAACTTCGGGCGACATCACATTCACTGCTCCTACGCAGAATGTGGACGGCTCAAACATCACTGGCAATATCAGCGTGATTGTGAACAAGGCTGGTACCGATACCGTGGTGGCTGGCATTGCTCCGGGTGCTACCCACACCATGCCTAACGTGACATTCGCTCCTGGCTACCAAACACTGAGTTTCACCACTGCCAATGCTGAATATCAAGGTGAATTGGCATGGCACAAGGTGTATGTGGGCGAAGATGTGCCGGGCACTCCTACAAATGTAACGCTGACCAACCAAGACGGCAAGGCTGTGCTTTCATGGACGCCTGCCGAACTGGGCTTGAACGGCGGCGAATATAATAAGAGCGAGGTGGCTTACAAGATTGTGCGCTTCCCCGATGAGGTGGTGGTGAGCGATGCCTGCAAGGCTACCACTTTCACCGACGAGAAATTGGGCGTAGGCAACAACGCTTACTACTATGAGGTGTCGGCGTTCACTGCTAAGGGTGCGAGCCCTGCCGCCCAAAGTAATAAGGTGACTTTCGGCGAAGGCTATGCTGTGCCATTCGTTGAGGGATTCGACACTAAGGACGCGTTCGACCTCTGGACGGTGTTTGACCTCAACGGCGGCTCCACTTGGGAATACGATGCCACAAGCAAGAGGGTGTATTATAAATACGACCAAAGTCCCGACAAGAAACCCGGCGACGATTGGATGATTTCACCACGAATTGCCTTGAAGGCTGGTGTCACTTACCGTTACAGCATGTTTGCGCGCGTGTATTCCGCCAAGTATCCAGAAAACTTCAAGGTGCTTCTCGGAACCGATGCCAACCCTGCTGCTATGACCACCGAACTGCTCAAGCAAGAAGATTACAAGAATGCCACAGGCGAGAAACATCAGGTCACTTTCACCGTGCCAGCCGATGGCTATTACCACTTGGGCATCTATGCTTACAGCAATCCTTACATGTATCGTTTCGACATCGACGATGTGGCTATCGACATTCTCGACAACAACGCTCCTGCGGCAGTTTCCGACTTTAAGGTGACTGCTGGCGACAAGGGCGCACTCACTGCCACACTCACGATGACCGCTCCTTCCACCGACACCAAGGGTGGCAATTTGAGCGAACTCACCACAGTGAATGTGTATCGCGAAGGCGAACAGTCGCCTGCTCATAGTTTTGTGAATCCTGCCCCTGGCGCAAACCTCACTTGGACCGACAACACCATCACCAAGGCTGGCGTTTACACCTACCGTGTAGTGCCTGCCAACTCTGCCGGTAGCGGTGCCGAGGTGGTGGCTTCGGCTTTCGTGGGTGTGGACAAGCCCGGCGCACCTCGCAATTTGAAACTTGTGGACCAAGACGGCAACGCTGTGCTCACTTGGGACGCTCCTGAGGTGGGCAGCAATGGCGGCTACATTGATGTGTCGAAACTCTATTATCAAGTTTGGCGTTACGACAACTACACCAAACTTGCCGACTCGCTGACCGTGACCAATTACACCGACGACAAGGTGAACGCCACCAGCCAAACGCTTATTGATTATGTGGTGTTCCCATTCATCGAGGGTGTGCGTGGCGATTATGCGCTGAGCGAGGCTGTGATTTTCGGTAAGGCTTACAAGGCTCCACTCACCGAAACATTCCGCAACAGCGACATGAACTACTATCCTTGGGTGACCGAGAGCGACAAACTGATGCAAAAGAGTTGGACGCTCGAATCAAGCGCTGCCAATCCTGTTGCCACCGACCAAAACGGTGATGGTGGTTTCGCCGCATTCCACTCTGTGGGCGAAGGCGTGGGCATACATGCGCGCTTCAGTTCTCCAAAGATTGATATTTCCGACCTCGAAAATCCTGAATTGAGTTTCTGGATGTATCACTCACACATCGACAGCATCAACACCGCCGAATGCATCGAGATTGAAGTGAAAAACGGTGCCAACGGCTTTGAGAAGGTGGAAGGTGCGAAGTGGATGCGCGACAATGGCACCACAGGCTGGCAACGCCACACCGTGTCGCTCGCTGGTGTGAAGGGTGCTAAAAACCTTCGCATTGCGTTCGTTGGCACTACCGATGGCGGACAAGATGTGTATATCGACAATGTGGCTATCGCCAACGCCACCACCACCGACCTTGAAGTCACTTCTTTTGCCGCTCCACGCCGCATCGCTCGTGGCGAGAATGTCGCTTACAGCGTGAAGGTGACCAACCTTGGCGGTAAGGCTGTGGGCAGCTACACCGTGGCATTGACCGATGCCGATGGCAAGCAGTTGGCTACCGAATCGAAGGGCAGCATCGCCAGCGGCGTGCAGCAAATTGCTTCGTTCAGCGTGAAATTCGACAAGGTGGCAACCGTGAAACTGACTGCCACAGTAAGTTGCGAAGGCGACCAAAAGGCCGACAACAACACCGCCACCGCCACTACCGATGTGGTTGAGCCAGTGATTCCTGTTCCTACAGGCTTGAAGGTAACCAATGACCACGGCTTGTTGGACTTCGAATGGAAGGCTCCCGACGAACGTGGCGCAGTGACCGACAGCGTCGAGACCTACGAAGATTTCGCCATCGACAATATCGGCGAATGGACAATGGTGGACCGCGACTACGACTTCACCTATCGCATCAATAAAGATCTTGAAACCTATCCTAACGAGTCGGATCCTAAGGCATTCCAAGTGTGCAATGCAAAGAGTCTGGGTATCGACATTTGGCCTGAAGGCACTCCACACTCTGGCAATAAGTTCTTCATGGCTATGGCAAACATCAGTTATGTGAACAACGACTGGATGATTTCGCCACAGCTCAACGGCACCTCGCAGGTGATTTCGTTCTTTGCCAAGGCGTTCACCACCCAGAATGGCACCACCGAGCGTATGCGTGTGCTCTACTCAACCACCGACACCGACCCTGCACACTTCGTGCAAGTGAGCCGTGGCGACTACATCGAGCTTCCCGAAACGTGGACCGAATACAGTTTCCGTCTGCCTGAAGGTGCGAAGTATTTCGCTATCAACTGCGTTTCGCCAGGTGGCGAGCAGTCGTTTGCGCTCTTTGTCGACGACCTTACATTCAACGACCTCACCGTGCCTGTGCTCAAACTCAAGGGCTACGAAGTGTATCGCGATGGCCACCTTATCGGCACAACCGTAGAGCCATGCTACAGCTATGCGGCAAGCTATGACTCGAAGTATGCTGTCCGTGCCGTTTACGACAAGGCCACCAGTGCATTTAGCGAGGAAGTGGAAGTGAAGGTGAGTGGCATTGACGATGTGATGGCTGGTAAAACCGTGGAAAGCGTGACCTACGTCAACACCCTCGGTGTGCAATCCACCACCCCATTCAGCGGTGTAAACATCGTAGTCACCCGCTACACCGACGGCACCACCGCCACCACCAAACTAATCCAAAACTAATCCCGGGAATAATTCCCCCTAAATCAAAATCCCCAAAAAGAACAGGGCAGGTGCTATAGCACTTAATCCATCTGTTCTTTTGGGGTTTTTTTTTTGGTGGGGGATGGGGGTGGTTTGGAAGTTTTTGTGTAGATTTGTGGGGAAGAATATATTTGATTGTAGATAGAGATGTTACGGAAAATTAGAATAGTGCTGGCGGCTGTGTTTTATGTGTTGATTACACTGCTTTTGCTCGACTTCACAGGCGTTACCTATAAATGGCTCGGCTGGATGGCGAAAATGCAGTTTCTGCCAGCCGTGTTGGCTTTGAATGTGGTGGTGATAGTGGCGCTGATGCTGCTCACGCTCGTTTTTGGCCGTGTGTATTGCTCGGTGATTTGCCCTCTTGGGGTGATGCAGGACCTGATTTCGTGGATTCACGGCAAAAAGAAGAAAAACCGCTTCACCTACAGCGCGCCGAAGAATGTGCTTCGCTACTCGGTGTTTGCTGTGTTTGTGGTGGGCATTGCGCTTGGTTTTGGGGCTATCGTCACGCTGCTTTCGCCGTACGGAACCTACGGAGCCATCGTCAGCAATCTGCTTCAGCCGTTTTACCTGTGGGGCAACAACGCCCTTGCCGCCATTGCGGAGCACTACGACAGTTACGCCTTCTACAGCAAAGAGGTGTGGATAAAGAGTGTGCCTGTGTTTGCCACGGCTATTGCGCTATTTGCCGCAATTTCGGTGCTGGCATGGCGTGGCGGCCGCACCTACTGCAACACCATCTGCCCAGTTGGCACGCTGCTGGGCTTCGTGGCCCGATTCTCGTGGTTGAAGGTGCATTTCTACGCTGATAAATGTAAAAACTGCGGTCTTTGCACCAAAAATTGCAAGGCATCGTGCATAGATTTCAAAAGCCACACTGTGGACTATTCACGCTGTGTGACCTGTGGCAACTGCCTCGAAAAGTGCAGTTTTGGCGCACTCACTTACGCCCATGCCACACCGAAAGCGAAAGCCCCCGACACCGCCCCTGCTCCGACCGACACCACTCGCCGTGCCATTATCGTGGGTGCCGCCATTGTGGGTGCCGAGGCAGCGATGGCGAAGTTGAAAAAGGTGGACGGTGGTTTGACCGTGCTCGAAGACCGAATCACGCCAGCGCGCCACGTCACCCCATCGCCCCCCGGTTCGCAAAGTGTGAAGAACCTGGAGCAACGCTGCGTGGGTTGCCAACTCTGCATATCAAAATGCCCCAACGGCGTGCTTCGCCCTTCGAGCGACCCAGCGCGATTTATGCAGCCTGAAATGAATTTCGACCGTGGCTTCTGTCGCCCAGAGTGCACGCGATGCTCGTGGGTTTGCCCTGCTGGAGCCATTCAGCCTATCACCAAGGCTGAGAAGTCGAGTACACAGATAGGTCATGCCGTGTGGCGCAGAAAATACTGCGTGCCACTCACCGACAATGTGGATTGCGGCAACTGCGCGCGCCATTGCCCCGTGGGTGCCATTCAGATGGTGCCGAGCGACCCCAACGACGACACTTCGATTGAAATTCCGGTGGTGAACACCGAAAAGTGTATCGGTTGCGGTTCGTGCGAATATGTGTGCCCTGCTCGCCCACATGCCGCGATATATGTTGAAGGTCATGAAGTACACAAAACCGTATAACTATGGATAACGAAAAAAAGAAAAATATATTCAGCCGCCGCTCATTCCTCAAGGGACTGGGCATCGGCACAGCCGCCGTGGCTGTTCCTACTATCGTGGGCTGCGCCAAAGATGGCGAGCAGGTGGGTGAGCAAGAGCCTCCCATCGGCAAGATGACCTACCGCATCAGCCCCTCTACGGGCGACAAGGTGTCGCTCTTGGGCTATGGCATGATGCGACTGCCGACCAAAAACGACCACATCGGCGAACGCCAAAACGGCGAGGGCGAAATCGACCAGGATATGGTGAACAAGCAGGTGGACTATGCTTTGGAGCATGGACTCAACCTGTTCGACACCTCGCCCCTCTACTGCGAGGGATTGAGCGAAAAGGCTCTCGGCACAGCCCTCTCGCGCCACGACCGCAAACAGTATTTCATATCCACGAAGATGAGCAACTACCACGATTATTCGCGCGAGTCGTCGATTGCGATGTTTGAAAAGTCGCTCAAGGAATTGCAAACCACCTATTTCGACTACTATTTGTGGCACAATATCGGTGGCGACCGTGCCGAGGAAGGGCTTGATGCGATGGGGCTGTTTGAAGAGCGATTCGTGAACAATGGCATGATGGACTTTCTCAACCAAAAGAAAGAGGAAGGCGTGATACGCAACTTGGGATTCTCCTACCACGGCGATGTGGCGGTGTTCGACCACGCGCTCCGTCTGCACGACGAGGGAAAGGTGAAATTCGACTTTGTGCTTATTGAACTCAACTACCTCGACTGGAAGCACGCCAAGGAAATCAACGACTATAACACGAATGCCGAGTACCTGTATGGCGAGGTGGCTAAGCGTGGGCTGATGGCGTTTGTGATGGAGCCGCTCTTGGGCGGACGCTTGAGCAATTTGCCCGATAAACTGGTGGCGCAACTCAAACGCCGCGACCCCGACCACTCGGTGGCATCGTGGGCGTTTCGCTATGCAGGCACGCGTAAAAATGTGCTGTGTGTGCTTTCGGGCATGACCTATATGGAGCATTTGCGCGACAATCTTTGCACTTTCAGTCCGCTTAAACCGCTCACCGAGGCAGAAATGCGTTTCCTCGACGAGGATATCTCGAAGCAGATAGTGGGCTACAACACCATTCCGTGCAACGACTGCAAATACTGTATGCCTTGCCCCTACGGCATCGACATTCCCGGCATTTTCGTTCACTACAACAAGTGCCTCGGCGCCGAGAATGTGGTGGGGAAAACCACCGACCCCAATTACGAGAAAGCGCGCCGTGCCTTCCTCGTGGGCTACGACCGCAGCGTGCCAAAACTGCGCCAAGCCGACCACTGCATAGGCTGCGGAAGGTGTGTGAGTTCGTGTCCACAGAGCATACGCATTCCAGAGGAGCTGCACCGTATCAGCGCTTATGTGGAAGCCCTCAAGCAACGCAAAGACGCTTCTGGAGAAGAAATATAAATCTAAATCTAAATATTATGAATATGAGAAAGTTATATTTATCGCTAATAGCACTGCTGGTCGCGCTCACCGCTGCGGCTAACGACAGTGAATACTTCACCTGTGGCAATCAGTTGGTGCCCATTCAGAACACCAACATTGCCGTGGCGAAAGAGGTGCTGACCGTGAATTTGACCAACAACGGCTTCACCAACGTGGAGGTGTACTACGAGTTTCGCAACGATGGTCCAGCCACCGATATTCTGATGGGTTTTGAGGCAAAGCCACCCTATTTCGACGGCAACAGTGAGTTGACCGTGGGGCCTCACCCCTCCATTCACAACTTTGTGGTGGAGATGAATGGCAAAAATTTGCCTTACACCAACTACCTTTCAGAAAAGGGCTTGACCAACGGCATTTCGCCCGTTGACAAGAGCAAGTGGGAATACACCGATGGTGATTTCGACGCTTTTGTGAGCAAAGCCGACAAGGAAACGCCTCTGGAATACGCCTATGTGTACAGTTTCAAGGCGCATTTCAAGCCAGGCATCAACATTGTGCGCCACTCCTACACCTACGACGAATCGTATGGCGTGGGACACTCGTTCTGGATCGACTACAAACTCACCCCTGCCACACGCTGGGCAAACCACCAAATCGACGATTTCACGCTGCGCATCACCGCCAAGGGCACTGCCAAGCACTTTATCGTGGAGACGAAGCCGTTTGCTGGCACCGATGTGGATATGAAGATTGTGAGTGGCAAGGGTCGCACACGAATGATGCCATGGGGATTTGATGAGTCGAATGGCAAGGTGTATGAACTCTCGGTGCGCAACGCCGTGGTGGAATGGCATGTGAAAAACTTCAGCCCTAAGCACGAACTGTGGATTTCGTCGGCAGATGTGCTGCTGATGAGCGGCAAAGTTTCCGACGAGAAGGTGTATTACGACTGCGGTGTGCATTACGCTCCCAGCTACATCGTGCCCGACAAAAGCACATCGCTCAACCGCCGCATCTACCGCAATCTGCCTTTCGCCATCCGCGGATATAAGTTCAACGACCCAAAACTCAAAAACTTCTTCAACAGCCAGTGGTGGTACCTCCCCGACCCCAAATACAATCCCTCAAAAGACCGCTCCCTTTCCAAGCGCGAGCGCAAAATAGTGCACGGCCTTTTCAACAACCTCTTTCAGTAAAAAGAGTGTGGGGATAAGTAGTAAATATGTAAAATAAGGCGTTTTGATTTGTGGAAATTTGCAAAATAAGGCGTTCTGATTTACAGAAATTTGCATAATAGACTGATTTTTATTTGGTTATAAAAAAACAAAATTTTCAACAACCTTTTCCAGTAAAATTATATCACATCGGATATAATTTGCTAAAATTTTATCTGTTTTATATTAGATATGATGTAATTTGAGGAATTATTACTAATTTTACATCCGAAACAATATAAAACCATCAGTTATGATGCCAAAATCTCAACTTTCTCTTACGGTGAAGCAGCTTCGCAAAGAGTATGGTCTCACACAGGAAGACTTGGCGATGAAGTCGGGTGTTGGGCTCAATTTTGTGCGCAATCTTGAGCAAGGCAAACCCACTCTCCGCATGGACAAGGTGAACCAACTGCTTGATTTATTCAATTACGAACTCGTAGCTCAACATCGCCCATGAGACAAGCGTTAGTTTACAGAAAGGATGTGCTGGCAGGTGTTCTTACAGAGAACGAGGGCGAATACACCTTCGTTTACGATAGCGGCTATCTGCAAATTGATGATGCGAAGGCTATAAGTTTGACTATGCCTTTGCAAAAAGAGGCTTTTGTTAGCCCTGTGCTTTTTCCGTTCTTCGATGGGCTTATTCCAGAGGGGTGGCTACTTGATGTGGCACTTCGCAACTCCGACATTAGTATTCTTGACCGCATGTCGCTTTTGCTGCTGTGTTGCAAAGATTGTATAGGTTCGATAAGTGTTGTGGAGAAAGGAGGCGAAAATGTGTAAGTGTTTGTATTGCTATAAGCCATTGAAAGATGGTCAGCAAGATTTTCACCCGGCATGCGCCAAAAAGTTTTTTGGAGAAAAGCACATACCCACACTTGAATACACGCGCGAAAACCTTGATGAACTTGCCAAGAAAGTGATTCAGTCGCAAACCTCACTTACAGGCGTTCAACCAAAATTATCGCTAAATTTAGACCGTCACGAAGGGTCGTCGCGCCTAACTATCGTGGGGCTGTGGGGCGACTACATTTTCAAGCCACAAACTGACGACTATCAGCAGTTGCCTGAGGTGGAGGACCTGACCATGCATTTGGCAGAAGTGGCTCGAATCAGCACCGTGCCACATTCGTTAATAAGGTTGGGCGATGGGAGCATTGGGTATATCACCCGACGCATCGACCGAACACCCAATGGAGAGAAGATTGACATGGAAGACATGTGTCAACTCACTCTCCACCCCACGGAATACAAGTATCGCAGTTCGTACGAGCAGATTGCAAAGGTGATAGCCGCACATAGCAGCACGCCCAAACTCTGTTTGGTGAATTTTATGCAATTGATATTGTTCTGCTACCTGACTGGCAACAACGATATGCACTTAAAAAACTTTTCGCTGTATGCACCCAAAAGCAATTACATGCTCACTCCTGCCTACGATTTGCTGAATGTGGCAATAGTGAATCCAAAAGACAAGGAGGAACTGGCGTTAACTTTGAATGGAAAGAAATCGAGGTTGCAGAAACGTGATTTCGTGGCGGCGGCGCAAAAAATGGGAATAGATGAAAAGGCTATAGATAAGATGATTATTAGTTTCAATCGAATCATGCCAAAGTGGACTTCATGGATAAATTCATCATTCCTATCCGACGAATTAAAACAAAAATACATGGATTTAATCACCCAAAGAATGAAATATTTAATGGGGGAATGATTCCCGATTCATTTTGATTTAGGGAAAAAAAAGAGCGCTGATGCTTGTGGCATGGGTGCTCTAATATTTTTTGTGGTTATTTTTGTGGGTTAGTATTCGTATTCGGGGGTGTAGTCGGGGCCGAAATTGGTTTCCCATTCTTTAATGAAATTTACGTTGTATTTTTCGATGTCGGAGAGGCGTGGGGTCACGTCGTAGTATAGTGGAACGTACCACGAGAATTGTTCGAAATATTCTTTAAGGTCCTCGGATTCGAAGATGTAGCCACGGCGTGCGAAAATGTAGTTGCGCATCAGGCGGAGTTCTTCTGCCGACTTGCCTTCCACATCGGCGTAGGTCATTTCTCGTTCACGCAGGTATTCATATTCGTATTCGCTTTCATCGATGGCGTTGTTGTCGTAATACGAATTTTCATTGTTCACCGAGGTGTCGTAGTTGATGGTTTCCGTCTTTTTGATGAAATTTTGGTAGATGAAATATCCACCCACACCCAAGCCTGCCACCAAAACCACCGCCAGCACAATGAATATCCACGCATTGCTTTTCTTCGCCGGTGCGGGCTGCACGCCGGTGGGCTGTTGTGGACCGTTGAATACAGGTGGCACGCCATCGCCAGTAGGCGGTACGGCATCAAATACAGGTGGCTGAGCATCCATCACAGGTGGCTCACTTTCCGTCAGTTGTGGTTGAGCATCTATCTCTTGGGGTTCCATCACTGGTGGTTGGGGTTCCTGCGTAGGAGCCTCAAACACAGGTGGCTGTGGGTCTTGTGCAGGGGATGCTGCCTCGAAAGTGGGCGGCGTGAACACTGGAGGAGCGATTTTGGTTTCTTCCTCAGTATCTGTTGCAAACATTTCGCTTATTGGTGCCACTTCACTTGCTGGAGTCCATTCGGTCATGCCTTCTGTCCAAATCAGCGTGTCGGGGGTGATCAACTTAATCAATTCTTCGGCACTAAACGGACCTTCGCTAACGCCATTTTTCACATAGAAATACAGAGCCTCGTTCATATTCGTATTGGGGTTGGTTAGTTTTTTATCAAAAGCAAAGATATATAAAAATTATTGTAGTTCCATTTTTTGCACACCACTTTTTTTTTGATTTGCTGGCAAGTTGCAGTAACTTTGTGCTAATGATTGATTTTACACCTTTAGCAAAGAAGCGTTTTTTGTCGCGGCTCTACGACCAGTTGCGCTACGCCAACTATGCCGATGCGGTGCAGCAAGGTGAGTTGGTGAAGCTCATCGAGCGTGCGTCGCTCACCGAATTTGGCCGCAAATACCACTTTTCGAACATGCGCACCTATCGTGAGTTTGCCTCCACGGTGCCGCTGTATCGCTACGAGGACTTGCGCCCCCAAATCATGCGCATGGTTTCGGGCGAGGCGAATGTGCTGTGGCGTGGCAAATGCTTCAACTTTGCCCAATCGTCGGGCACTACCGATGGCAAAAGCAAATACATACCCATCACCGCCGACTCGCTGAAGACCAATCATTATCAAGGCGCGAGCGATGTGGTGTCGCACTATCTCAACCTCAATCCCGCCAGCCGAATTTTCAGCGGCAAAGGCTTTATTTTGGGTGGCAGTTTCGCCAACCAACTCCAGTTGAAGCCCGGCACAAGGGTGGGCGATTTGAGTGCCACGCTTATCCAAAACATCAATCCGCTGGTCAATCTCTTCCGTGTGCCGAGCAAGAAAGTGGCGCTGATGGAAGATTGGACAGAAAAACTCCCCGCGCTGGTCGAGGCGTCGCTCAACGAGAACATCACCAACCTTTCGGGTGTGCCGTCGTGGTTCCTCACCGTGCTGAAAGAGGTGATGGCGCGCAAGGGTGTGAGCTGCATTCATGAGGTGTGGCCCAATTTGGAGGTGTTTTTCCACGGCGGCATCGCTTTTGCCCCTTATCGTGAGCAATACGAGAAGATTTGCGACATGAGCAAAATGCACTTCCTCGACACTTACAACGCCAGCGAGGGCTTCTTCGCTGTGCAAAGCTCGTGGGAAACCACCGCCATGCTCCTGTTGCTCGACATAGGCGTGTTCTACGAGTTTATCCCTATTGAAGATACCGACAGTCCCACCCCAGAGGTTTACCCTGTGTGGGAGGTGGAGGCAGGCAAAACCTACGAACTGGTGATTACGGCGTGCAATGGGCTGTGGCGTTACCGCATAGGCGACACCGTGACCATCGAGCAGACCAATCCAGTGAAGATAAAGATAGCCGGGCGCACCAAGAATTTCATCAATGCCTTTGGCGAGGAACTGATGGTGCACAACGCCGATGCGGCTATCACCAAGGCTGCGGTGCTCACTGGGGCGCAAGTGCTCAACTACACCGCTGCGCCTGTGTATGCTGGCGACCATACACGAGGCCGCCACGAGTGGCTGGTGGAGTTTGCAAAGATGCCAGCCTCGAAAGATGAGTTTATGAAAATTCTCGATGAATGTCTGCGCGACCAAAACAGCGACTACGATGCCAAGCGCAGCGGCGATATCTTCCTCGATGCGCCCACGCTGGTGGTGGCAAGCGAGGGGCTGTTTGACCGATGGCTCGGCTCCACCGGCAAACTGGGCGGACAGCGAAAAATTCCGCGCCTGAGCAACGACCGCGACATTATCGAACAAATGCTAAAGATGCAATGATGAGTGAGAAGAAATTTAAGTGGGTGGCAGTGATTTCCACCCTGCCTGTGCTGATGTGGCCTGTGCTGCTCTTGCACCTCGACCAAATGGACACCGCCATTGAGCGATTTCTGATGCTGGGTATGCCAGTGTTTGCCCTGCTCTGTGGCTATTTGGCCAACTACGCCTACAAGGAGCGCCCCGAAGTGGCTTGGATTTTGATAGGTTTGGCGTGGCTCTCGTATGTGTGTTTTGCTATTTTAGGACTATAACCGAAACGATGAAAAGATTTTTCCGTACAAATATGGGTGCGGCACTGCTGAATATGCTCATGGCATACGTGGTGTTTATGGTGTCGCGATTTGCATTCTTTTTTGAAAACTACGCCACTTTTGCCCCCGACATGAGTTGGGGCTTGGCGCTCAGTATGCTCAAGGGCTCGCTGGTGTTCGACACCTCTGCCCTACTCTATATCAACAGCCTCTATCTGGTGCTGATGCTCCTGCCGTGGGGCAGAAAGGAAGTGCCTGGATTTCATCGCTTCCTCAAGTGGCTGTTTGTGGTGATTAATTCGATAGGCGTGGCGCTCAACCTCGGCGATGCCGTGTATGTGGCATATACAGGCCGCCGCTCCACCGTCACCGTGTTTTCGGAGTTTGTCAACGAGAATAATATCGCCTCTATCTTCCTTACCGAGTTTGTGAACCACTGGTATCTGGTGCTGCTCTTTGTGGTGATAGTGGCACTGATGTGGCTCTGCTACCGCACGCCCGATAAGTGCGTGTGGGGCAAGCGTTGGCGCTATTATGTGGCGCAGACCGTCACGCTGCTGGTGCTTGCGCCATTGGCGATAATTGGTATTCGTGGCAGTGCCACCGCCGGCACACGCCCCATCACCATTAGCAATGCCAACGAATATGTGAATCGCCCCATCGAGGGCACGCTGGTGCTCAACACACCGTTCTCCATTATCCGCAGCATCGGCAAGAAGGTGTTTGTCACTCCGGATTATATGTCGATGGAGGAAATGCGCCGCACCTATGAGCCGATTATCACCCCTGTGAACGATTCGCTCACCACTTCGCAAAAGAAGAATGTGGTGGTGATTATTGTGGAGAGTATGGGTAAGGAGTATATCGGCAGCCTGAACCCTGATTTGGAGGGTGGAAAATATAAAGGATATATGCCTTTCATGGACTCGCTGCTCACCAAGAGTCTCACTTTTGAATACACCTTCGCCAACGGCCGCATTTCTATGGACGCGATGCCGTCGGTGCTGTCGGGCATACCGATGATGGTGGAGCCGTTTTTCCTCACCCCTGCATCGCTCAACGATGTGGGCGGACTGCCTAAGATGCTCAAGCCACGAGGATATTTCAGCGCATTTTTCCACGGCGGACACAACATTTCGATGGGATTCAGTGCCTTTGCCCACGCCATCGGTTATGAGAAATATTTCGGGTTGAATGAATATTGCGACTCGCCAAAATATGGCGGTATGGACGACTTCGACGGCAAGTGGGCGATTTGGGACGAGCCATTCCTGCAATACACGCTCGACGAGATTGAGAAGTTTAAGCAGCCGTTCCTTGTGTCGATGTTCACCGCTTCGTCGCACCACCCCTACCACATTCCAGAGCAGTATGTGGGGAAAATCACTTCAGAGCCGGGCAATCAGCCCATCTACAAGTGCGTGCGCTACACCGACATGGCGCTTCGCAAGTTTTTTGAGCGTGCCAGCAAGCAACCGTGGTTCAACAACACCATTTTCGTGCTTGTGGCTGACCACACCAACCAAAACGAACACGCTTTCTACAAGACCGAACAGGGCTTGTATAGCATTCCTATCATCTTCTACACGCCCGACGGATCGATTAAGCCTGGCATGATGAAGAATGTGATAGCGCAGCAAACCGATATCACCCCCACGCTGATGCACATTCTTGGATACGATAAGCCATACGTGGCATTCGGCTGCGACCTACTGAGCACCCCAGCCGAAAAGACTTGGGCGTTTAACTACAACAATGGCGTGTATCAATACTTCAAAGGCGATTTGATGCTCCAGTTCGACGGCACGAAGTCGATAGCCCTCTACCGCTTCAAAACCGACCCGCTGCTCAAGCAAAACCTCGTGGGCAAACTCCCCGAACAGGCAGCATTGGAACACCAACTCAAAGCCCTCATCCAGCAATACATGTACCGCATGAACACCAATAATTTGGTATTGAGAAGTAAATGAGTCAACAAGTCAACGGGTCAACAAGATGTTGAGGAAGCCCCACCCCCTCTACTCGTTGTCACGTTGCCTTGTTGCCTCGTCGTCTTGTAGACTTATAGACTTGTTGACTCGTTGACTTGTTGACTTTTTTTTGGGATTCTTTCCAAAAAATAGTGTAAATTTGTGGGCGTTGCCGTTTGGCAGGAAAAAACGAAACTATATGACAAGGTTATTTATCGCTATCCTGATATCTGTGTGCTGCTTTTCAGCCGCTCACGCTCAGATTGTGGATGTGGAGCAGTCTGAAAAGTTCAATACCGACAGTGTGCTCCGCGACTTCGACAATCGCCCCTTTTTCGGCATCTACAAAGACAATTACTTTGTGGGTGGCACCTCTATTGGCACCAAGCCCACAAGCCACAACAGTGATGTGAAATTTCAGGTCAGCATTTCGCAACGCCTCACCAAGAGTGTGCTTCCGTTCAACACCTACGCATTCCTGTTTTATTCGCAAAAGTGTATGTGGAATGTGTTTGAAAAGTCGCTGCCAATGCGCGATTTCAATTTCAACCCCGGTCTTGGTTTCACCAAACTGCTCATCAGCAAAAATCGCCTTGTGGGTAAACTCACGCTGATGATTGAGCACGAGTCGAACGGACGCGACAAGATGTACGACCGCAGTTGGAATAAACTTTCCTTTGCCGGCAACATTTATCTTACGCCAAACCTGATGATTCACGGCAAATACTGGCTCACATATATCGACAGTAAGCAGAACAAGGATATTTTACGCTACAACGGTATTTACCAAACAGGTATTCAGGTGTTGAGCCCCAACCAGCGATGGGTGTTTTCTGCCACTTTCGTTAAGCGAAAGGGCTGGAATCTGAATGGCAACACTATCGTGGACATCGGTTGGCGCATACGCAAAAAAGACAATCAGTTCCTGATGCTGCACTACTATAACGGCTACGGTGAAAACCTGCTCGACTACAACAAGTTTCACTCACGCCTGCGCATCGGTCTGCTGATTAAACCTCGCTTCTTCAGCGATTTCTAACCATGTGCGAAAGAGACATAAAATTTGCGGTGGGCACCTACACGGTGCTCGGTGGTGAGGGCGTGCTGATTTACTCGCTCAACCCTCGCACGCTACAGACCGAGTGCCTCGGAAGGCAGCGGGTGGAAAATCCGAGTTTCCTTTGCGCTTCGCCCTCTGGAGGGCATGTGTATGCCGTGAATGAAAGTGGAAGTCGGTCGGGCGTGCATCACCTTGCTGTGGACGAAAATGGTGCGCTCACAGCGTGCCAAACCGTGGCTTCGGGTGCCGACCCTTGCCACATTCTGTGGCTCAGCACTCGCACCCTGTGCATCAGCAATTACAGCGGCGGTTCGGTGGAACTGTTCGACATTGCTGCCGATGGTTCGCTGTCGGCATCTGCCCAAACGCTCACTTTCCACGAGTGCGGCACATCGCCACGCCAGCAGAGCAGCCACATTCATTTCTGCGCCATCACGCCCGACGGTGAATATCTCGTTGCCGATGATTTGGGTGGCGACTGCATTCATATTCTGAAAATCGAGCATCACTCCGATGGCACCGCACGGCTGCTGCGCCACGGTAAAACTGCCGTTCACCCCGAAGCCGGTCCACGCCACATTTGCTTTGGCGCCGATGGCAGATTTGCCTACCTCATTACCGAGTTGAGCGATGAGGTGATGGTGTTTGGCTACAATGGTGGTGCATTATCGCTCATTCAAACTCTTACGGCTGCCCCCACGCCAGCGCACGCCTCAGGGCACATCATAGTGCACCCCAACGGCAAGTGGCTGTATGCCAGCGTGCGCCGCACAGGCGATGGCATAGCCGTGTATCATATTGGTGATGATGGGCGGCTCACGCAAGTGGGCTATACCCATACGGCGCTTCACCCACGCCATTTCAATATCACGCCCGATGGCTCGTTGCTGCTCTGCGCTTGCCGCGACAGCGACACGATTGAGGTTTACCGCATCAATCCCGCCGACGGCACCCTACTCGACACGCTCCACCACATCAGTGTGGCGAAAGCGGTGTGCATTCAGTTTATCGACTAAAATCTAATCATTCTTAAATAAATGGAGAATCGCGACAAAAGAATTTATAAAGTGACGCTCACTGGCGGCATTGTGAACATGCTGCTGCTGGTGTTTAAGTTTGTGGCAGGTGTGCTTGGCAACTCTGCCGCCATGATTGCTGATGCCGTTCACTCGCTGAGCGACTTCCTGACCGACATCGTGGTGATAGCCTTTGTGAAACTCAGCAGCAAGCCTGCCGACCAAGACCACGACTATGGACACGGAAAATACGAAACCGTGGCGTCGTCAATTATCGGTATGGCGCTGGTGGTGGTGGCTGTGCTGCTCGGTTGGGGCGGCGTGGAGAAGATTATCCAAGTTGCAAAAGGCGAACAGTTGGAGCAACCTGGCGTTATCGCGCTGGTGGCTGCCGTGCTGAGCGTGGCACTGAAAGAATGGGTGTTTCGTATTACTAAAAAAGTGGCATTAGACGTTAATTCACAAGCACTTGAAGCCAACGCATGGCATCATCGCTCCGATGCCATGTCGTCGGTCGGTACCTCTATCGGTATTGGTGGAGCCGTGCTGCTTGGCAAGAGTTGGGCGGTGCTCGACCCTATAGCCTCGGTGGTGGTGAGCATTATGATTTTGATAGCGGCATTCCGATTGCTGCGTCAAGCCTCTGGCGAACTGCTTGAGGAGAGCCTTCCAAAAGCCACTGAAGACAAAATCGAGAGCATTGTGTATCAGGATAAGTTGGTGACCGACATTCACCACCTGCACACGCGTCGCATCGGTAGCATCATAGCCGTTGAGATGCACCTGCGCCTGCCTGGCGACATCACCCTCGAAGAGTCGCACCACCACGCCACACGCATTGAGCAAGCCCTCCGTGCCGAATTTGGCGCCGGCACCCACATCATGCTCCACATTGAGCCGGTTAAAGTCAACGAGTCAACAGGTCAACAGGTCAACGGGGCAACGAGTAGGTGATTCGAGATTTCGAGAATTCGATGATTCGGAGAGAGAAAGGTTTTAAAAAAATATAAGATATGGAAGAAGGTTTTTATTACGTTGATGCTGCTGGCAAGCGACAAGGACCATTCGGCATCAATCAGTTGCGAGGATTGATTTCCCCCAACACATTGGTTTGGACAAAAGGCATGACTGGTTGGGTTCCTGCTGGGCAAATTCCTGCTTTGGCGCAGATTTTTCCTGTGGCAACTCCTGCGCCCTCTGCTGTTCCCCAAAAGAAAGGTGCTAACGTTGGATTGATTGTGGCACTGGTTTTGGCAGTGGTGGTGGCACTTGCCGCTGTGGGCTACATCGTGTATTCCAATCACAAAAAGCAACAAGAGCCTATTCAAGAAACCTACACAGAGAGCACGGAAGAGCAACCTGTGCAAGAAGACAAGGGATATACCGGGCAGCATCACTTGCTTGGCAACATTAGTCAATACCCTATCGCAATGGATATTTATGTGGATGCTGATGGCAATATTTCGGGGCAATACACCTACACCAAACATGGCTATAGTATGGACATTGACGGCACTTATTCCTCCGATGGACACATATTTATCCAAGAGCGCGAACCGCGACAAGGTTTGGTGACTGGCGTGTTTGAGGGCGATAGGGAAGGCGATGTGGTGCGCGGCACCTTCACCCGCACCAAAGACGGCCAACAAATGCAATTTATCCTAAATGAATAATCCCCTTTCCCGAAGGTGTGGACTTATAAAATCGGAGCACTCGGAGTAATCTGAGTGCTCCGAGTGCTCTAATATCTATCTAATTTCTAACTTCTAATTTCTAACTTCTAATCTCTAACTTCTAATCTCTAACTTCTAATCTCTAACTTAATATGCTCCGCCGCCCATAAATTCGCGCAGGAGGCTGGTTCTTGGCACGTCGCGCGAACTGATTGGCTCGAAGCACTGCAAGAACATGAGCAGACGATGAGCCTCGGAGTGCTCTGGCACATTTGCCGCCACCTGTTCCAAGATTGGGAGTGCGTATTGCTTCATCACTGCCAGTTCACACACGATGCTTGAGTTGAAGATGGCATCGGCGTTTTCCTGGTATGGGAAAATCCATTTTTCCTCGCCTTTGCGCACACGAGGCCAGCGGTTGATGGTTTCCTGCGCACTGTAGCCACGGCTCTTGTAGTCGCGCACGATGCAGCGGAGCAAGCGGCTGTCGCTGGTGGAAATCCAGTTGTGGTCGTCGATATTGAGCGTTGCCAAAGCCGACACATAGATGCGGAACTTCTGGTCGTCAGGAATAAACTTCGTGAGTTCGGGATTGAGGCAGTGCAAACCTTCAAGCAGCAGCACATTATCTTCCTCAAGGCGCAGCGTGTTGCCACGGAACTCGCGTTTGCCGGTCTCGAAGTTGTAAGTAGGCATTTTCACCTCTTTTCCTTCAAGGAGAGCCTTCATATCGTGGTTGAAGAGTTCGAGGTCCACGGTGTGGAGATTCTCGAAATCGTATTCTCCGTTTTCGTCGAGTGGAGTATCTGCACGGTTCACGAAATAATTGTCGAGCGAAATCATCTTCGGACGCAGGAATTTGGTCACGAGGTGGGTGCAAAGACGCTTGGCGGAAGTGGTCTTACCGCTCGACGACGGTCCTGCAATGAGCACGATGCGCGCACCGCCACGTTTGAATCGGTCGGCAATTTGCGAGGCAATGGCTCCGAGTTCTTGTGAGTGGATAGTTTCGGCGATGTTGATGATTTCAGCCACGCGTTTAGCCTTAATCGCCTTGTTGAGTTCGCTCACATCGCTCACCTTGATGATGTGGTTAATCACCTTGCGCTCCATAAACGCATTGTAGATTTTCTCGTGCTTACCTGCCTTGGCTGGCACCGATGGGTTGTCGGGGTCGGGCAGCAGCAGTAGCATACCGTCTTTATAAGGCACAAGGTCGAAAGTGTCGATTTGACCAGTGCTGGGGGCCAACGGACCTTGGAAACTGTCGATGATATTGTCGAGTTCGTAGAACACGGTGTAGAGTTGCTTCGAGTAGGAGAGGAAGCGCACCTTGTCGTTCATGCCTTGCTTGCGGAACATGTCGAGCACCTCCACGGTGGGGCGTTCGTGGCGAATGAACGGCATATCGGCAGCGATAATCTCCTTCATGCGCTGTTTCAGAGCCTTCACTGTGGCGCCGTCCACGCGCGAATGGTTGTGCTTAAAGGTGCAGAAATAGCCCTTGCCGATAGCGTGAGGCACCACCAGGCGTTCTTCGGGGAACAAGTCCTTGGTTGCCTTATGGAGAATCATGACCAACGAGCGAGTGTAGGTGCGGCGACCCGATATGGTGTTGCGGTCGATAAATTCCACATGCTTAGGGCCATATAGCGGATAGGCGAGATGCTTATCGCGGTTATTGACCATTACGCTGATAGGGCGAATTTTTATGCGACCTTTAATGCGCTCATACACATGTTGCAGAGTTTCGCCACCTTCTACATCAACATATTCACCGATATTGGTGCAGTAAATTCTCAGTTCGTTGTCCATGAATGAAATATTTATAAAAAAGTAGTTACAAGTTTGATTATTCCACAAAGATAATCATATTATTCCAAAACACAATTCTTAAAAATCAAAACAACAGAAATGACACGGAAAATACAGTCCAAAAGTGTGGTATTGGAGGGAGAATGCGGATTTTTTTGGAAATTGTGGGGGAATTATCACAAAAAATCAATCGCAAATAACTACCTTTGCACAAGTACTAAACTTCAAGCACTATTTTAAGCGAAGACATGATCGACATTAAGCAATCAATGAGAGAAATTCTCGCAGCTGAAAGCCGCGCGATAGAAAATATTCCCGTAACTGACGGCTACGAAGATGCTATCAAATTGATAGTGGAGGCCAAAAACAATGGTGGTAAACTCGTGACTTCTGGAATGGGCAAATGTGGGCAAATTGCCGAAAACATTGCCACCACATTCTGCTCAACCGGTATTCCTGCCGTGTTTCTTCACCCCAGCGAGGCGCAACATGGCGACCTTGGCATTCTTCAGCCACACGATGTGATGCTGCTGCTTTCCAACTCTGGCAAGACCAACGAAATCGTGGCACTGGTGCAGCTCGCAAAGGACCTCTATCCCGAACTGCGCTTCATCGTGATCACTGGCAATGCCGACAGTCCTCTCGCTAAAGTTAGCGATATTTGTCTGCCTACAAGCGGCGCACCCGAAGTATGTCCGTTAGGACTTACTCCCACCACCTCCACCACAATGATGACCGTGATGGGCGATGTGCTCGTGGTGAACACCATGAAGGTGACTCAATTCTCGCGCCAGCAATACGCCCTTCGTCACCACGGAGGCTACCTCGGCGAGAAGAGCCGCCAATAGAGCCGATGCTCTGTGCACCAGTGCCGACAGACGACAACTGTAAACAAAAAACACATCTATGCGTAAAATTATTGCAATCGGAGAATCAGTTCTCGACACCCTTTATCGCAATGGCCAGCCCATTAAGGCGATGGTGGGTGGACGCATTGCCAATGCCACAGCGTCACTGGGTATGACAGGCGCGCCTGTCACATTTTGCAGCGAATGTTGCACCGACAGTGTGGGCGACATCATCGTGGATTTCTTCAACCGCCATCAGGTAGCCACCACCTCTATCGACCGCTACACAGATGGCTCTACCCAGCTTTCCGCCATCTTCCTCGGCGAAGATGGAAACGATAAGATTGTGAACTATGGGGTATATCCTGATGCCGACCGCTTCGATGTGGTGTGGCCTCGCATCGACGAGGGCGACATCGTGCTGTTTGGTTCGCTTTATTCCATCGCACAGCCACAGCGTGAGCGTGTGTACGAACTGCTGTCGTACGCCGCAGAGCGCAAGGCGGTGATGGTGTATTTGCCAGGATTCCAGCACGGCATCAACTTCCGCATCACACGCGTGCTCACCGCCATTCTTGAAAACCTCGAACTGTCGAGCATCGTGGTGGCGCACGAGCGCGATTTGGCTGATATTTTCCCCGGCGAAAGTGCCGAAAAGGCGTATCACAATCATTTTGAATACTATTGCCCATGCTTTATCCATATCGGTGCCGATGGCGGTGTCGATGCTTTCGTGGGAAAGGAGCATTGGCAATTCCGTTGCCCTACCCCACAGAGCCTTAACTGGCTTGGGTGGCAGTCGGGCTTTACCGCTGGCGTGATTTGCGCACTGCTTTCGGAGGGCATCACCGCCGAACAAATGCGCACTATCGACCACGACACGATGCAGAAAATCGTGAACACTGCTTTCTTGCTTGCCGACAACGCTTCGGGCGAAACCAACTGCATCGACGCGAAAATGGCATTAAAAATGCAACAAGCTATCAACGAAGCAACAACTGACGAATAATTACTGATATGGACCAACTGCTTATCGACGTTTCAACACCTGCGTTCCAGACCGACATCACTGCGCTCACCTCTGCGCTTGAGGCTTCTGGAAAAGAACCCGATTTCACCTCGCTCAACACGCAGCAGCGACAAGACATGACTGTGTGGTGGGTGCGCCAACTCATGTGTCAAGGACACGACAGCGAAGCGGCAACGTGTATCGACAATGCGGTGTTTGACGACGGTGTGGACGAATGGCCTCGCCTCTACCACAGTTGGCTGTGGCTGGTGAGAATGACCATTTTCATCAAAAGCGACGACTATATTTTGGCATTGGGTTCGGCAGAAAATGCCTTGAATGTGATGGTGGAGGTGACCAATAAGCGCCACGAGGATTTCCTCGCAATTCTGGCATCGTTGCTTTATAACCTTGCAATCGTGCACAGCCAAACCGACGACAATAGTCGCGCCGTGAAGGAGTTGACCAAGGCGCAAAAACTCTTGGAGCGTCTGGTGAAGCGCAACAACACCCGATTCTCGGCAATGCTGCTGCACGCAGTGGAGGCTTCCACAAGCATCTACAAAAACCGCACTAACCAGATGAATATCCTTGCCCACTATCAGCAGACCACGGAACTATACACCGCCATGCTTAATGAGGGCGGCGAGGAAAAAACGAAGGAAGCGCTTGAAAATCTGATTGAATCGCTTAAGAATGAGGGCGATTTGCTTCTGAAGATGGGTAATGCGCGCGGAGCAGTGAAATTCTACACCAAGTGTTTGCGCTACCAAAAGAAACTCAGCAACACCATGGGCGAACGCGAACTCACGCTGTCGATTGCCTTGGCGAAGGCGCTTATCCGCCTTGTGAATCGCCGAGCAGCCGCCGAGCAGCTCCTCAACTCGCTCCTCCCTCTCGCTCAACGCTTGCAAGCCACAAAAGAAATCACCGAAATCGAACAACTCCTCAACAACCGCAACAAAAACCACAACATCATGACCATGCTCAAAGGCATCAGTTGATTGGAAGTCAACAAGTCAACAGGTCAACGAGGCTGCGGGGCAATAAGTCGAAATATCGAAATATCGAAAATTCGAAAACTCGATATTTCGAAGATGCGATTGGCGCTATTTTACACTTTTAAGTCGGAACTTTTGTTGAATTTTACCTCAAATCCGCAACTACGCGCCTAATATGATACAGAAGCGAAAATAATCTGCATCGTTAGTAAAAAGGGGGCACAGTGCATCGAATGTCACCATAAA
>SFGS01000079.1 GCA_004557565.1 Bacteroidales bacterium
CGAGTCGCCACTCTCAAGAATCAAGTCCCTCAAGCTCGTCTCCGCATTCAGCAGCAGTCCCTTGGTAAAGAGCGCAGAGTTGTCATACACCTCACCTACGCCAACATGGCCACCAGCCTTCAGGCAAATTGACGGCAATTCTGCGAATTCATTCTTATTCTTATTCCAAAATGTTTCCCTCGTACGATTTGTCGACTCCTTAAATTGCGATAAAACAATTTCTTTTTTATCCCGAACACTATTTAACAACAGTTGATAAGCATCCCCATAATTCCCTCTCAAGTAATTATATGTCGCAATATTGCTCAATGAGGTGGCATAGTCGGGGTGAGATTCGCCAAAAATATGCTTAAGGACATCCATCGCTTGCGTGCCAAGTTCTATAGCCTTGGTATAGTCGCCTAATTCTGAATAATACAGTGAGAGATTGTTCAGTGAGGTGGCATAGTCGGGGTGAGATTCGCCAAAAACTTGCTTACGGATTTCCAGCACCTTAGTGCCAAGTTCAACAGCCTTGGTATAGTCACCCAAGTGAGAGTAATATAGGGCAAGATTACTCAACAAGGTGGCATAGGCTGGATGAGACTCTCCAACAACACGCTTTTGGATTTCCAGTGCCTGAGTGCCAAGTTCAACAGCCTTGGTATAGTCGCCTAAAAGAGTGAAATAGCTTGCGAGATTGTTCAACGAGGATGCATAATCGGGGTGGGATTCGCCAAGAACTACCTTACGGATTTCCATTGCCTTAGTGCCAAATTCAACAGCCTTGGTATAGTCGCCTAAATCTGAGTAATCGCATGCAAGATTGCTCAACGAGGTAGCATAGTCGGGATGAGATTCACCCAACACTTCCTTACGGATTTCAAGCGCCTGAGTACACAGTTCTACGGCTTTAGAATAGTCGCCTAATTCTGAATAATACAGTGAGAGATTGTTCAGTGAGGTGGCATAGTCGGGGTGAGATTCACCAAAAACTTGCTTACGGATTTCCAGCGCTTGCGTACAAAGTTCAACAGCCTTGGAATAGTCGCCTAATTCAGAGTAATCGTCAGCAAGATTGCTCAAGGAGAGCGCATAGTCGGGGTGAGATTCACCTAAAACTTGCTTACGAATCTCCATAGCTTGAGTGCCTAGTTCTATAGCCTTGGAATAGTCGCCTAATTTAGAATAATAAATTGCGAGATTATTCAGTGAGGATGCATAGGTTGGATGAGATTCACCAAAAACATGTTTAAGAACCTCCATCGCTTGCGTGCCAAGTTCTATAGCCTTGGTATAGTCGCCTAATTCTGAATAATACAGTGAGAGATTGCTCAATGAGACTGCATAATTAGGATGGGATTCGCCAAGCACACGCTTTCGGATTTCCAGCGCCTGAGTACACAGTTCAACAGCCTTGGTATAGTCGCCTAAATCTGAGTAATAGATTGCGAGATTGCCCAATGAAGAGGCATAGTCGGGGTGAGATTCACCTAAAACTTGCTTACGGATTTCCAGCGCTTGAGTGCCAAGTTCAACAGCCTTGGTATAGTCGCCTAAATGGGAGTAATCACTTGCAAGATTGTTCAACGAGGTGGCATAGTCGGGGTGAGATTCGCCAAGCACACGTTTGCGGATTTCCATGGCTTGCGTGCCAAGTTCGACAGCCTTGGCGTAGTCGCCTAAATGGGAGTAATACAGTTCCAGATTGCTCAATGAGTTAGCATAGTCGGAGTGAGATTCACCTAAAACTTGCTTACGGATTTCCATAGCTTGCGTACCAAGTTCGACAGCCTTGGAATAGTCGCCTAATTCAGAGTAATAACCTGCGAGATTGTTCAATGATTCAGCATAGTCGGGGTGAGATTCGCCAAGCACACGTTTGCGGATTTCCATGGCTTGCGTGCCAAGTTCGACAGCCTTGGTGTAGTCGCCTAAATCACAATAATAACCTGCGAGATTGCTCAATGAGGTGGCATAGTCGGGATGGGATTCGCCAACAACACGCTTTTGGATTTCCAACGCTTGAGAACCAAGTTCGACAGCCTTGGTATAGTCGCCTAAATGAGAGTAATACTGCGCAAGATTGTTCAACGAGGCAGCATAGGAGGGGGAAGCCTCTCCCAAAACTTGCTTGTAAATTTCCATAGCTTGAGCGCCAAGTTCAACAGCCTTGGTGTAGTCGCCTAAATGGGAGTAATAATTTGCGAGGCTGCTCAATGAGGTGGCATAGGAGGGATGAGATTCACCTAAAACTTGCTTACGGATTTCCAACGCCTGCGTGCCCAATTCAACAGCCTTAGAATAGTCGCCTAAATCAGAATAATAACCTGCAAGGGCACTCAGCGAGAATGCATAGGATGGATGAGATTCGCCTAAAACTTGCTTTCGGATTTCCAACGCCTGCGTGCCCAATTCAACAGCCTTAGAATAGTCGCCTAAATAAGAATAATATGATGCGAGATTGCTCAATGAGGTAGCATATTCGGGATGAGATTCTCCTAAAACTTGCTTAAAAACTTCCATCGCCTGAGTGCCAAGCTCAACAGCCTTGGTATAGTCGCCTAATTGAGAGTAATAACCTGCGAGATTGTTCAACGAGGAGGCATAGGCGGGGTGAGATTCGCCAAGCACTTGCCTACGGATTTCCAACGCCTGGGTGACAAGTTCAACTGCTCTGGAATAGTCCCCCATATTAGAGTAATAACCTGCAAGAGCACTCAGAGAGGAGGCATAGTCGGGGTGAGATTCGCCAAAAATACGTTTAAAGCACCCCTGTGCTTGCGTGCCAAGTTCTATAGCCTTGGAATAGTCGCCTAAATCAGAGTAATACTGCGCAAGACTGTGCAATGAGGTGGCATAGTCGGGGTGAGACTCGCCCAACACACGCTTACGGATTTCCAACGCCTGAGTACACAGTTCTACGGCTTTAGAATTGTCGCCTAATTCTGAATAATACAATGAGAGATTGTTCAGTGAGGAGGCATAGGCGGGGTGAGACTCGCCAAGCGCATGCTTTTGGATTTCCAGCGCTTGCATGCCAAGTTCAACAGCCTTGGAATTGTCGCCTAAAAGAGAGTAATAGCTTGCAAGATTGCACAATGAGGTGGCATAATCGGGGTGGGATTCGCCAAGCACACGCTTACGGATTTCCAACGCCTGAGTACACAGTTCTACGGCTTTAGAATAGTCGCCTAATTCTGAATAATATCGTGAGAGATTATTCAAAGACGTGGCATAGCCAGAGGAATACTCGCCCAGCACACGCTTTTGGATTTCCATCGCCTGAGTACCAAGTTCGACAGCCTTGGAATAGTCGCCTAATTTAGAGCAATAATCTGCAAGATTGGTCAACGAGGTGGCATAGTCGGGGGATGCCTCTCCCAAAACTTGCTTGCAAATTTCCATAGCTTGCGTGCCAAGCTCAACAGCCTTGGTATAGTCACCTAATTGAGCGTAATACAGTGCGAGATTGCCCAATGAGGTAGCATAGGCGGGGTGAGATTCGCCAAGCACACGCTTACGGATTTCCAACGCCTTAGTGCCAAGTTCAACTGCCTTGGTGTAGTCACCTAAATCAGAGAAATACATGGCAAGATTATACAACGAAGTGGCATAGTCGGGGGAAGTTTCTCCCAAAACTTGCTTACAAATTTCCATGGCTTGCGTGCCAAGTTCAACAGCCTTGGTGTAGTCGCCTAAATAATAGTAATACAGTGCTATATTTTGAAGCGAAACGGCATAGGCTGGATGAGACTCGCCAACAACACGCTTTTGGATTTCCAACGCCTGAGAACCAAATTCGACAGCCTTGGAATAGTCGCCTAAATAATAGTAATAATTTGCGAGATTATTCAGTGAGGTGGCATAGTCGGGGGAATTATCGCCAAACAATCGCTTTTGAATATCCAACGCCCGTGTACCGAATTCGATTGCTTTTTTATAATTTCCCAATCGAACAAGGGTCACAACCATGAAGTTCAACAGTTTATAGTCAACTCCTTGCATCTCTTTCGTTGTATCTTGTGAAACAATCTTTTCACAGGGCTCCAGATACTTAATGGCAAGCTCGTATTGCCCTGAATCTAAAGCAGCCTCCGCTTTCGATAAATTGTCATCAAAATCAAAATCTTGCGCAGTTACAGGAACTACTGTAAGTAGCAAGCATACAATTACAACTAATATAGCTTTCATAATACTGGTTTTACATTTAGGTGATATGCAAAGGTAACAATTTTCCACCTACTTGATACACAAGAGTCAAAAAACTTTTTTTTATTTTAGCATCATTCGTGTTTGCCGTAAAGGGAAATAGGCACGGCTCTTTCATTTAACTTTGGTGTTGTTTAGTAACTGCTTGAATAAGTAGCATTTACCCAAGTCTAATCTGTGGAATATCTAAAAACAGTTTTGTTGGGTGTTATTGAGAGTTGCTTCTAACCGACTAATACTCATGGATATTGAAAATTCAAAGCATTTTTAAATGAAAGAGCCGTAGGGGAAATAGGGAATTTTTTCGGTATTTCTCTTGCAAGTGACACATTAAATAGGTAATTTTGTACACCCATTGCGCACTTATGTTTGGAGGTGTGCAGTGTGCTCGCCGTGGGCGGGCGCATGGTAAGGTAAGCAGATAATTTATAACTAAATCATTATTAATAATTTAATTTACTAAACTACTATGTGGTTAACTAATTCTTCTGTGGGACGCAAGGTGGTGATGAGTATCACAGGCCTTTTCTTAGTCCTTTTCGTGACCTTTCACGCGCTGATGAATGCAGTGGCTGTCTTGTCGTTCGGTGCGTACGATAAGATTTGCGAATTCCTCGGTGCTAATTGGTACGCTGTACTTGGTACTGCAGTCATTGCTGGCGGTATGGTGGTTCACATCATCTACGCTTTCTGGCTCACCTACCAAAACCGCAAGGCTCGCGGTGGCGACCGTTACGCTATTTCCAAAAACTGGAAGAGCGTGAGCTGGGCATCTCAAAACATGCTCGTGCTTGGTGTCATCGTATTCTGCTTCCTTATTCTTCACTTGGTTCAATTCTGGGCTAAAATGCAGGTTCCAGAACTTCTTGGCGAACACGTGATGAATGGCAAGTACTATCTCGGTGCTGTATTCAGCCAGGTATGGGTTCTTCCTGTTTACCTCATCGGCTTTGCTGCAATCTGGTTCCACCTCACTCACGGTTTCTGGAGCGCATTCCAGACCCTCGGTGTGGCTAACGACAAGTGGATTTGCCGTTGGAGAGCCATTGCATGCGTTTGGGCTACCGTAGTGTTTGTGCTCTTCGCTGTTGAAGCTTGCTACTTCACTTGGTACTTCGCTTGCTAATTTTTCAGCTGAGAAATTTTTTTAACTTCAAAAAGAATTCAAAAAATGGAAGAAAATACTAAACTCGCTCAGCCAGTTATCGATTCAAAGATTCCTGAAGGTCCTGTAGCTGAGAAATGGACAAACTATAAAGCTCACCAGAAATTGGTGAACCCTGCCAACAAGCGTAAGCTCGACATCATCGTCGTAGGTACTGGCTTGGCTGGTGCATCGGCAGCTTCAACTCTTGCAGAAATGGGCTTCAATGTGCTTAACTTCTGTATTCAAGACTCACCTCGCCGCGCTCACTCTATCGCTGCTCAAGGTGGTATCAACGCTGCTAAGAACTATCAAAACGACGGTGACTCTGTGTACCGCCTTTTCTACGACACCGTGAAGGGTGGTGACTACCGCGCTCGCGAAGCCAACGTGTATCGCTTGGCTGAAGTGTCGAACAACATTATCGACCAATGCGTGGAGCAAGGTGTGCCTTTCGCTCGCGAATACGGCGGTATGCTCGACAACCGCTCTTTCGGTGGTGCTCAAGTAAGCCGTACTTTCTACGCTAAGGGTCAAACTGGTCAACAGCTTCTGCTCGGCGCTTACAGCTCACTCAACCGCCAAATCCACATGGGTAAGGTGAAGAGCTACAACCGCTACGAAATGCACGACGTAGTGCTCATTGACGGTCGCGCTCGTGGTATCATCGCTAAGAACTTGGTGACTGGTAAGTTTGAACGCTTCGCCGCTCACGCAGTGGTTATCGCCACTGGTGGCTACGGCAACGCTTACTTCCTCTCTACCAACGCTATGGCATGTAACTGCTCTGCTGCAGTGGCTTGCTACCGCAAGGGTGCTTACTTCGCTAACCCTGCCTACGTGCAGATTCACCCAACCTGTATCCCTCGCCACGGCGACAAGCAATCAAAGCTCACTTTGATGTCGGAATCGCTCCGTAACGACGGTCGTATCTGGGTGCCTAAGAAACTTGAAGACGCTAAGGCTATCCAAGCCGGCACTAAGAAGGGTAGCGATATTCCTGAAGAAGAACGCGACTACTACTTGGAACGCCGTTACCCTGCATTCGGTAACCTCGTGCCTCGCGACGTGGCTTCACGCGCCGCTAAGGAACGTTGCGACAAGGGCTACGGTGTGAACAACACTGGTCAAGCTGTGTTCCTCGACTTCTCTGAAGCTATCAACCGCCTCGGTATCGACGTGGTTCGTCAACGCTACGGCAACCTCTTCGACATGTATGAAGAAATCACCGACGTGAACCCTGGCGAACTCGCTAACACCATCAACGGCGAAAACTACTACAACCCAATGATGATCTACCCTGCTATCCACTACACTATGGGTGGTATCTGGGTTGACTACGAACTCCAAACCAGCGTGAAGGGTCTGTTCGCTATCGGCGAATGTAACTTCTCTGACCACGGTGCTAACCGCCTCGGTGCTTCTGCATTGATGCAAGGTTTGGCCGACGGCTACTTCGTGCTGCCTTACACTATCCAAAACTACCTCAGCGACCAAATCCAAGTGCCACGCTTCAGCACCGACGCTCCTGAATTTGTGGAAGCTGAAAAGGCTTGTGTGGCTGAAGAAGAACGCCTCATGGCTATCGGTGGCAAGCGCTCAGTTGACTCAATCCACAAGGAATTGGGTAACATTCTTTGGGACTTCGTGGGCATGGGCCGCACCAAGGAAGGTTTGGAAACCGCTCTCACCAAGCTCAAAGCTCTCCGTGAGGAATTCAACAAAAACCTCTACATTCCTGGAACCGTGGGTGAAGGCATGAACGTGGAGCTCGACAAGGCATTCCGTCTGCAAGACTTCATCACTATGGGCGAACTTATCGCTTACGATGCACTCAACCGTAACGAATCTTGCGGTGGTCACTTCCGCGAAGAATACCAAACTGAAGAAGGCGAAGCTAAGCGCGACGACGAAAACTTCTTCTACGTATCTTGCTGGGACTACCAAGGCAGCGACGAAAAAGCGCCTAAGCTCATCAAGGAACCTCTCCACTACGAAGCAATCAAGGTTCAAACCCGTAACTACAAGTCATAATCCCAACATTTAATTAAGAAAGGAAATTTACAATGGCAAATATGAAAGTAAATCTTAAGATCTGGCGTCAAGCCGGACCAAAGGCTCAAGGTGGTTTCGTAACTTATGAGAATGTTGAAACCGACAGCGACACCTCATTCCTCGAAACCCTCGATATTCTCAACGAAACCCTCGTTGAACAAGGTGAAGAGCCTATCGTATTCGACCACGACTGCCGCGAAGGCATCTGTGGTATGTGTTCACTCTATATCAATGGTCACCCTCACGGCCCTGCAACTGGTGCTACCACTTGCCAGCTCTACATGCGCCGCTTCGAAGATGGCGAAACAATCACCGTTGAGCCTTGGCGCTCTGCTGCATTCCCAGTAATCAAAGACCTTATGGTTGACCGCAACGCATTCGATAAGATCCAACAAGCTGGCGGTTACGTAAGCTTCAACTGCGGTGGTGCACAAGATGCTAACGCACTTCCTATCGCTAAAGAAGTGGCTGACGAAGCTATGGACTCTGCTACTTGCGTAGGTTGCGGCGCTTGCGTTGCAGCTTGTAAGAACGGTTCTGCTATGCTCTTCGTATCAGCTAAGGTGAGCCAATTCGCACTTCTTCCACAAGGCAAGACCGAGGCTAAGCGCCGCGTGAAAGCTATGGTGGCTAAGATGGACGAACTCGGTTTCGGTAACTGTACCAACACTGGTGCTTGCGCTGCTGAATGTCCTAAGAACATCAAGCTCAGCAACATCAGCCGTATGAACCGCGAGTTCCTCTGCGCTAAGTTGAGCGACTAATCCCCTGCACAAATGCGATTGCCCACACACAGGGCATCACATTAAATAACTATCCAATCGGCTGGAGCAAAACCACGCTCCAGCCGATTTTTTATGGAAATGACATACAAGTTGTCCCGAAGAAGATTCGATGAAATTCCGTTAGAAATTTGATGTGTGTAGGCAGGTATGCAGAAAAGATGTAATGGAGCGAAGCGAAATGGAATCTTTTCGAACCTTTAGCTCGCTCGAACTTGTTCGGGCAA
>SFGS01000080.1 GCA_004557565.1 Bacteroidales bacterium
AACAGCCTTGGAGCAAAGTGGAATGCTTCGCATTTGGCGGTGCGACTGTGCGCTTTGCGTCATTGGAAACGAGTTTCCATGCCGCCAACCACACAATCCATCCGCCACCCTCTTACGAGGGCCTTCCACGTTGCACCAAGGATAAAAACCGCTCGCCGTTTCACGGCGAAAAACCCCTGATGATAAAATATTTTCTTGGTAAAAAGTCCATCAAATTTCCAGAAACGATTTTGCATGGTAGGGACGCGATACTTCGCGTCCGCGTCAAATGGTTGATATTCAATATGGTATTACAATTATGGGCGGACGTGAAGTATCACGTCCCTACCTGGTTTGGTTTTTCGCCGAAGGCGAGCGGTTTTTATCCTTTTGGCGATGGCACCGACCTCATAGAGGGCGGCGTTAGGGGTGTGGTGTGGCTGATTCAAGCCCCAGCTTGAAATCAGACATGCCACAGCACTAACGACAGGTGCGAAGCACTGGCATCGCTAAAAGGCTGTTTTTTATGTTTCAGTCCCCCAGTATTTATCCACTGAACCATTAGAACCAGTAGTAGGAGCGGGTGTTGCCGTCGGAGATGAAGTAACGGCCGTAGCTTGTGACTTTTACGTAGCGGGGGATGTAGTCCACTTTTTTCAGGATGTCGGCCGCGCTGCTTGGAATGTAATTGAAATACACGCCACGGTCGCAGCAAAGCACGCAGTTACCCAAAGCGGTGACGCATGCGCTGAGTATCTTGCCGAATTTGTTTTTCGCTTGGCGCACAGTGGATTCAAACTTTGGTGAACATTCGGTGGTGCCGTCGTCACATACTATCACACAGTCTGAGTATTCATTCATTGCCAACGAGACGATGTCTTTGCCTTGTCTGTTGAGGGCTTGGAGTTTGTTGAGGATGTCTTCCGAGGCTACAGCATTCCATATAAGCTTGTTGTTAACCCTACTAATCACACTCCAACATTTTCCAAACTGTGTGATGTTGATGTCGATAATCCTGCCTTCCTTCTTGTTCACATCAAGTATGACGTCGAGCATACCTTGAGGCAGTTGGTGGTAATAATAGCCGTTGTCGCCCATAATCACCAAGCCTATACCATTGCGAGAGAATGCGGCGATTCGGGCCTCATTCGCTTTTTGTATGGCATCGGTCAAGAAGCCGATGGGAGTGTGCAATGTGGGGTCGTAACGAATGGCTCTGCCATAGCTGTGGTTTTCGTTCACCATCCCATTATAGCCCCTCATGCGGGCGTCCATCATGTCGAGGGCGAGCTGCTGCTCTGGCGTGAATCCGCCATCATACTGCTGATAGCTGCCGCTTGACGAACTTGACGATGAGCTGCGTGAGCTTGACGAACTTCGGCTTGAGCGCGACTGAATTTGCCCAGTGCCGTTACAGTCGGGGCAGCGGTCGGAGTGCGACACGCCCGATGGCACCATCTGGTGGCAAATGGGGCATTGACGCTTGCTCTTGTTGTGACCATAAGTGCCTGTGCCACCACGCTGGAAATACACAATTCCTTTGCCGCCGCATCGCAAGCACCTGCCTGCATCGGCATGTGGCGCGGCTGTAAGGATAACTAACACGAGTAATGTAAGGCGAAGAAAATTCTGCTTTTTCATTTTATTCGTTATGCTTAGAGGATGCTTTGTAAAATGTTACGTAACACAAAGTTATAAAATTTTATCCAAATTCAAGAAAGACGAAGCCACGATTACTCCCGATTTTTAGTAATTTTGCAAAAGAACAAAAACAAACGATTGAAAGTGATGAAGAAAATCTTGCTGTTGCTCATGTTGGCAACGTCGGTTTTGGTGCAAGCCAAAGCCAAATATGGTATTGTGATGCCGGCTTCGCTGAAGCCTGGCGACAAAGTGGCTATCCTCTCGCCTGGCAGCACGCCCAGCGACTCATCGGTAATCAAGGCGATGGAGGTGCTGAAAGGGTGGGGGTTGAACCCTGTGAGGGGCAAATATGTGACTAACCGCTACCACGGTTGGGCTGGCACCGCCGCCGAGCGCGAGGCCGACCTGATGTGGGCGCTCCGCGACAATTCCATCAAAGCCATCATCTGCTCGCGTGGCGGTTATGGCTCGGCGCAAATTCTATATAATGTGCCGCTCGACACGCTGAAGAAGTACAACAAATGGCTTGTGGGCTACAGCGACATCACCGCCCTGCACAGTGCCATGGTGAAGGCTGGACACATGAGCATTCACGGCAGTATGTGCGGCCGATTGGCAAAGACCGGCGGCACCGACGAATATAGCGAGCGTTTACGCAAACTGCTCTTTGGCAAGGAGATGCCAAATGTGGAAGCCCCGGCCCATGCCTACAACCACACCGGCAAGGCGAAAGGCATATTGATTGGTGGTAACTTGAGCGTTTTCACCCAAGTGAGTGGCTCGGCTGACTACGACTTCCTCGACCGCGACTTTGTGAAGGACAAAGATGTGGTGCTTTTCTTCGAAGATGTGAGCGAGAGCGTGAACCGTGTGGCAAGTTTGCTGTTTCAGATGAAGTTGAAAGGCACGCTCGACCACGTGAAAGGCATCATCGTGGGGCGCTTCACCGAAGTGACCAGCCTTTCAGGCTATGAAAGCATGGATCAGATGCTCCACGAATTCCTCGACGAGTATCAAATTCCCATCTGCTACGACTTCCCTACCAGCCACGACGAGTCATGGAACACCCCCATGATAGAAGGCTGCCCCGTGGAACTAACCGTAACCCCAGAAAAATCCGCCCTCAAATTCAAGAAAAATTAGAGGTTAGGAGAATTAACAGGCTCATCGGAGCACTCGGAGTACGCAGAGCACTCGGAGTGCTCCGAACTCATTTCTCATAACCTCTAATCTCTAATTTCTAACTTCTAATCTCTAATTTCTAATTTCTAATATCTTTAGATTGCCAGGGCTTTTTGGGTGCGGAGGTGGCGGAAGTTGTTAAAGGTGTCGAAAATGTCGTAGAGGGCGATGCAGGAGTTGACGGCTTGCGTTTGGTAGAGCGATGCGCTGCCCGAAGTGTTCACATTCTGCCCTTGCAGCGTGCCAGTGATGCCCGACACATTCTCCATCATTTTCATTTGCAGATTGATCATCTCAAAGATGCCTATGTTGGTGTTGTCGTGGCTCACCTGTTCGGGTTTCGCCATACCCTCATCGGGGTTGTAGGGCAGCACACCGCCAGTTTCGTTCCAAATGCGCAAAATCGTGTTCCAGTTCAGCGAGTTGGGTTTGGCTGATTCGGGATATAGCAGCACACCCTTTGCGCTGTTGCTCAAAATGCGGTCGACGATAGTGGTGAGCCTATTGATATACTTCTGCTGGTCAATCACATCTTCAATAAAGCCATGCACCTCGCCATCGGTGAGCGGATAGAACTTCACCACAAAGGGGTGCTGGCGATGCTTGGCAGGCGAATCGAAGGTGGCAAGCAAGTCGCCCATCGGGGTGAACCATCGGCAGCGCCACATGGTGGCAATGTCCCAGCGGTAGGAAATCAGTGGGTCGGCTTTGATTTTCTTCTCCTGCGACACCGGCACCACAAACACTTTGGCGGTGGCTTGGTCGTGACAGAGCAGTACTTCCTGACTTTCGAGCGTCCACACCTCTATGGCGCGGCATTTGTTGGTGTGCGTAAACCAAAAGTCAGTGCCGCTTTGCGAATCGGCGCCAATGGCGGTGCAGAACTGGAGCGTGCGGTCGTCGGGCGAGTCGCTGTAAAGCCTTCGCACCCACGCCGCTTTCTTCTTGTTGCCAGCCGCCACACGCTTAATCAGTTCCGCCACACTCAAATCGTGAATCTGCCCCACGATTTCGCAGTCGCGGCTCAGCGGGTCGATGGTGTGGTTGATGAAGAAATGCGACAAGTTCACATTGCTCACCACCGTTTCCTTCTTCCCCAAGTTTTCCGTTTCCTCCACACGCTGAATGCAGCAGCCCGAAATCAGAAATTCCTCCAATGCGCGGCTGTCGAGTTCGTCGAGGGCATTGCTCTCGGCAATGTTTTTCATCGCCGACGGCTCGCGAGTGCGGTTCAGGTGCTCAGCGCGAAATCTGCCCACTATGGTTTTCACCATCTGGCGGAGCATATTGTTGGTGATGGGCGCGGTGCCATATTTCTTGTAGATGATGGCTTCCTCGGTGGTGGCGGTGCCGTCGGCATCAACGGCAGGGTCCGACCATTGGTCGCCGTAGGTGAATCGCTTGTTGCGCAACCGGCGTTTGCGGAGCGCGGAAGCGGCACTCCAAGCAGTGAATGCCGCTTTCAGAATAGCAGAGTTGTTGGTCATGGTGTGTGAATGTTGATTTTATCGGATTGCAAAATACTGGCGGCGATGGCGTGGCCCGTAAGAGAGGTGAATCCACGCAAAATCTCGCTCATTGATGGCTTGGTCCACTGGCAGATGCAAGGTGGTGAGCAAATGGTAGAGGCGGCGATTGTCGGCACGGTTGCCCACGGTGATATCGGCAGCCTCGCCCTTCATGTGCTGGCTCGATGGTGAGCCGCCCACCTCCTTATTGAGCCGAGGGCAACGGAATCCGCTGTTCACCTTGATAGGTTTGCCCCACGCCTCGCGCAGCGGGTCGAGAATATGCTCCACCAGCAGGTGAAGGTTGGCGACTGCTTCTTGCGAAGGGGTGTTGTTGATGCCACGCAATTCGGCTGTGGCAGAGCGGGTAAGTTCGTGTAGTGTGAAATACTTCATGGCTTTTTTAGCGCAAAGTTACACCCGCCAAATTCACGCTGTCAACGCCAAAAAGGGAAGAAAAATCCCTCAAAAACCACTTTTTTGAGAAAAAAGTTTCGTTTTGAAAGCAAAAACTTGCAAAACCGAAACCAAATATATACCTTTGCACTGGATTATTAAATGACACCTAATTGTGGAGCCTCTGAAAAAACAGATTAACCGATGTGAATCGGCTTTGTTGCACTCCCAATATTAGACAACCAAATAACTCAGAGGCTCACCTTTTAGTGGTGATTTATTAATTCCACAAAAGATTAACAAAATTCAAGTATATATTTTTTGTATCAACAACTTTTTTTGCCACCTCAGCAAAATGCCGACCAAAACCTACATACAAAAAATCTCGACGCAGACCGATTCAATCTGTGTTTCAGACCCAATCGCCCTGCAACAAACACTATCCCCATTTCCAAAACACAATTATCAAGACACTATGAAGAAATATATATTAGCAGCTGCTGTGGCTGCATCATCATTCGCAGCATTCGCGCAGGACTTCGACGTTGACCCAACATTGAAAATCTCCAACAATGAAAACAAGGTGAACTTCACCGTAGGCGCACGCTTTATGGCAGATGCGGCTGTGTTCGACACCGAAGCCACACCACTCAACAGTGGCGCATCAATCGCCGATGCGCGCATTCGTACATCGATGAAATATGGCGAAAACTGGTATTTCTATGCCGACTTCGGTTTTGGCGCAGGAAAGTTTTCGCAAAAAAACATCTTCCTTGAATATTCCAAGCGTGATGCCACACAAGCGAGCCACGCTGTGAAGGTGGGCTACTATGGCGACCCTGCCGGATCGATGTCGCGCCAAACCTCGTTGGGTGGCTGCCACTTCATTTCACGCCCTGGTAGCGCCGAAACATTGGGTTTGGGCCGTGAACTTGGCGTGTCGTACAAGTATTCGGCATCTAATGTGTTTCTCTATCAAGGTGTGTTCACCGAAAACCAATACAATAAGATTGATGCCGACTACAATGGCCTGTCGGCATCTGGCCGATGGATTTATCGCCATATCGACAAGAGTGGCGGTGGCCATGTGGGCGCAAGCGCACGCTATGCCCACCTCGGTGGTGGCGAGGAATATGCCAGCGGCAACTCAACCTACACCAAAAAGCACCTCATTCTCTCGCAAGCACTGGAAACCTACGTCGACGACAACAAAGCGTTTGTGAACTGCAACCTCCCTTGGGCGCACAGTGTGATAGACTTCGGCGGCGAAGCACTATGGTTTGGTGGCAACTACTTCGTGCGTGGCGAATACCGCCACAAAATCGTGACTAAGAAGCGCGATTCCCAAAAGGTGTATGACGCAGCACGAGAAAAAGGCGAAGACACTTGGGGCTCCTACGATGCTTGGCTGGCAGCCAACCCTCTGCGCACCAACCACTTCAACGGCGCATACCTTGAGACTGGTTACAAGATTTTCGGTGGCGACTACAAATACGACATGCACGACGCTGTGCTCGGCGGTATGAAGGACAAGTCGCTTGAAGTGGTGGGCCGTGTAAGTTACACCAACCTGAATGACATCGCATCTGGCGAGCACTACTCGGCAGAGAGCGGAAAATACTTCCCCGACGGCTACGACGAAAGCAAGCCTTACGAATCAGCATCGGTGGGCGGTGGCCGCATCATTTCTGCCACATTGGGCGTGAACTACGCTTTCAACAAATATGCGCAAGTGATGCTTCACTACACCTACAGCAACTTGGACAAAGACGCGCTCCCTGGCGACAGCAACTTCCACCAAGTGCAAGCACGCGTGCAATTCACATTCTAACGAATGCCGCATCAATGGATTGATTTTTTGAATTAGTATATCTCCGCCCCGGCAAGCAGACCCACACACACCTGCCACCGGGGCATTTTTTGAAGTCAACGAGACAACGAGACAACGAGGCTGTGAGTCAACAAGTCAACGAGCTGGTTGTCCGATAAGTCCGAAAAGTCCGATAGGTCCGAAAAGTCCGACGAGGGGGGGGGCAGCATCATAACGTAGGGACATGCCTTTGGCATGTTTCGATGCAAACAGCAAAGTATCAACACATTGCGAACAGGCCAAAGGCGAAGGCACTGAAAAACCATAAAATGGCGATTGTGCAAACAATCTTGTAGAGGCTAATAGCCGTTGGAAACGGCAGATTATGGTTAACTCCATGCAAGCGAATGAAGCTCCGCAGGAGCAAATGAGCGCAGCTTGGAGATAGCACAACTGTGTGTATGAGCCTCGTAGAGGGTCGGTTATGGTCAAAACTATGCTACCACGACCGACCGTCTCCGACGCTCAGCACTTTATATTTGGACTGTCTCCAAGCTGCGCTCGCAAGCGAGCTTGCATGGAGTTAACCACAATACGCCGTTTCCAACGGCTCTACAAGTCTCTACTGCTGTATCAAATGGATGATGTTCAACGCGCTACCTCGATTTTGGGCGGACGTGAAGTATCACGTCCCTACCAGGATGGCTTATCAATTGACGAATTTTGTGGCTTTTGTTGAGCCGTCGCTGTAGCGTGTCAGCTTGATGATAATGCCGCTTGTGGGTGTAGTGAGCTTTATGCCGTTCACGTTATAATACTCTTCCCCCACCATGGTGGCGGTGTTTTGCACATCTTTCACACCAGATTGAGAGCCTCTAAGCGTGTGCCCAGTGTAGATGACCTCGCCCTTGGCGTTGGTCACGTAAGCCATTATGCTATTAGTTAATGACACATGGCAAATGTAAAAAAAAAATTGGGAAATCACTCCTTTCGGATAAATTTATTACGCAAGAAGCCATTTTTGCCCATAAAAAAAGCCACAGTCACATGAAGATACCATGGCTCAATAGGATATTCACTGGGTGGAGAGGGGATTATTTGCCGTAGGCGTTTTTCTTGCGGAAATTGTTTGGGGAGTCGCCGAGGTGCTTTTTTACGTATTTGCCGAAAAACGACAGGTTGTCGAAGTTCATTTCGGCGGCTATTTCCTTGATGCTCTTGTTGCTGTATTGGAGCAGCTGCTGTATGCGGCTCACAATGCTTCGGGCAATGAGGTCGCTGGCGGTGCTGCCGCACTTCTCGTTGCAGATGCTGGTGAGGTATTTTGGCGACACAAACAGCTTGTCGGCAAAGAATTGCACGCTTCGCTCGTTAGTTTCGTTGCTTGCCAAAAGCAGCAGGAATTTGTGGAACAACTTATCGCCCTGACGCAGCATACCGCTATCGCTCTCGGTGAAGTGCTTGCTCACGCACGAAAGCAGGTCGAGGGCAAAACTTTTGAGAATGCCCATCAGCGTTTCGCGGCTATAGTTGATTTGCGGGTGCTCAATCTTAAACATTGCCAGCTCGTAGTATTTCAGCATCAGCTCACTCTCGTGTTGCGTGAACTTCACCACAGGATTTGATCCAATCAGCATCACGGCCTCCACAATGCTCTTGTTGATAAAATTCATACTCATCGTGTTGGCTACCACCACTATTTTGCAGTCGAAATCGTCTTCGTGCTCCACGTCGCTCACCACCGTATTGGCACCGATATAAAGAGCCTCGCGCTCATTCACAACGTGCTCCACATTATTGAGCTTGATTCTCAAATTTCCTCGCAAACAGAAAACCACAGCCACAAAAGTAACCTTAAACACATCGGTAAGGTTGGGGATTGTGGAAATTTTGTCGGCAAACGCAATGTCGCCGTCGAAGTATTTAATGCCGCTGTAAAGTTCGGGAACATCGTTGATGTCGATCACAGCGATACCGGCTTGTGGATTTACGTTCTTTCTCATAAGCTTACGATGACAAAAGATGTCTGTTTTGAGGAAATACTGATGCAAATATAGCAAAAAAACCTCAAATCCGCACCCATTACCCTCCGCAAACCTCAATTATCGTTTTGTGACCTCACGGAGTTTTTAGTTATATCGGCTCAGTGGAATATTTCTGGGGAATAGATTATGCAATGTTGCCGAATCGTGAATGGAATCAAAAACAAAAACCTAAAAAACAGCCTTGGAGCAACGTGGAATGCTTCGCATTTGGCGGTGCGACTGTGCGCTTTG
>SFGS01000081.1 GCA_004557565.1 Bacteroidales bacterium
CAAAAGGTGTGAGTTTCTCAGATTTAATTTGTATTTTTGCCATGTCATATTAGAGTTTTGCTTGTTTTCTTTTTGCAACACTAAGATAAGTGAAAATTCAGACATGGCAAAATCCTGGGCAACTTTTTGTTGCTCAGGAACTTAAAAAGTTATATTTGTAATAGTGTTGCGGAATTAAGGTCGATTAAGTCTCTCACCTGTCGAGGTTTCCACACAAAAGGGCGTTGGATTTCGGGTATGGCGATTTCGCCCGACTTTATGTAACTTAAAATCTGCTCAAGTGAAACATTCGAAGCATTATATTTTTCAGTCATAATTCCTGTTCGCTATTTAAGATTCATGTAGTAAAACCGCATCACATTGCACATGGCAAAGATGCAACATACAAATATACAATTTTACATTCACAATCACGAATGAATTGAGCGAATAATTAAACCCAAATCGGTCATTGGGCGTGTAATGATTTTTTAGGATACTTCTTGCGGTCTTTCGGCTTTTATAAGATGCCTTTTGCTTGTTTTTAATTCGTAATAGCTCGCTATCACTCATTAAAAGACAATCAAAATTCATTCATTTAAAATTCCTAAATACCACAAGCCCTAATGACCGATTAGGGTTAAATGTGCTGACTGGTTAAAAGGGGAATTTTATGTGGATATGTTTTTTTTGAGGGGATTTGTGTGATTATCAATGCGAGTTCGGGATAAATGACGACTTTTTGGTGGGGGATTATTTGTGGTGGGGGTGGAGGTAGGCGAGGGTTTCGGTTAGGAATTCGGGGTGGAGGAGTTTAGTGGCGGCGATGTAGAGGGGTGCAGCGATGGCGATGCGCGCCACGAGGATGATGGGGTGGCTGGATATCCAGAAGGTGCAGAAGTAGGTGGCAGCCATCACGCCTGCCGAGATGAGCATGAAGGGCATTACGTCGAGCAGGGTGTGGACGAGGCGCAGGCCGATGAGGCGTTTTGCCACCACTTGCCACGCCAGTAGCCACAAGACGATGAATGTGGAATAGGCAATGACCATCACGGTGAGTCCCATCGATTTAAAGGCAAAAATCACTGCCACTTGCAGCACGATTTGCGCCACATTGCACCAAAGGTAGAGGTCGCTGCGACCGCTGCTGATTGCCAAATTCTGATACATGGTGTAGAACGGCACGAATGCGCCCGCCACGCACAAGATGCGCAACAGCGGTATGCTGCCCACCCATTCGTCGCCGATGGTGCACAAAATGAATTCCTCTGCCACCAGCGCGAGGCCGAACATCAGCGGAAACGACATGAAGGCGGTGAAGCGCATCATCTTCCTATACACACGGCATCGGCGCTCTCGCTCATCGCCAGCCGCCACGAGCACGGTTTGCACCACCTGCCACAGCGTGTTGGCAACGAAGGAGTTGGCCATCGTGTTCCACTTGTAGGCTTGTGTGAAGTTGCCCACCTGCTTCATGGGGAAGTAGCGGCCAAAAATGAAGGTGAGGATATTGCTGCTGAGCGTGTTGATGATGTTGGTCATCAGGATTTTCACGCTGAAACTGAACATTTGCCTTACCGGTCCGAAGTCGATTTTGAGCATCGGGCGCCAGTCAACCACGGCGTATCTGCCGATGTTGAGCACGGTGATGTAGATGATTTGCTGCCATGCCAAACTCCAATAGGAATAGCCGTTGAATGCCAATGTGATGCCCGAAATGCCCGACACTGCCAGTGCCAAACAGCTGATAAACGCCTGTTGGCGGTTCATCAAGTTTTTGTTCATATATGCGGCGTGGGCAATGCCAAACGAGGAAATCACAAATCCCAAAAACACGAACCTTGACAAATCGACCAAGGCTGGCTGGTGGAAGAAGTCGGCGATGAGTGGCGCACAGCAGAATAGCACGCCATAAATGATGAAACTGGCAATCACGTTGAACCAAAACACCGAATTATAGTCGCGCGCCGTAGGGTTTTTCAGGTTGATAAGCCCCTGTGTGAAGCCGCTGCTCTGCAAATTTCCGGCAATGAGCGTGAAAATGGTGAGCACGCCCACCAAGCCGTATTCGCCCGGCGTGAGCAAGCGTCCCAAGAAGATGCCGATGAGCAAATTCAGCACCTGCATGGTGCCATTGTTCATCGCGCTCCAAAATAGATTCTTTGCCGTTTTATCTTTCAGAGAGTCTGCCATAATCGTATTACTTCGCACGGCTTGAGCGTCAATGCACAGCCCAGCCAAAGTGCAAAGTTACAAAAACTTTCGCGAAATAGAAGTTTTGTAAGAAGTTAGAGATTGGAAATTAGAGGGTAGAGGGTATGCCAAATTTCTCAAAACGATAACGCCATAGCGTAAGGACATGCCTTGAGTGATGCGTTGAAATTAGCCGTTCGCATCGAAACATGCCAAGGCATGTCCCTACGTTATGACAGTAACGGGCTTGGAGGATTCAATAAAAAAATCCGTGAAAATTTGTGGGCAATCCGTGTTCGTTTTTTTACTGCCACGGATTCGCACAAATTTTCACGAATTATTATTGTTGCGCCTAAGATGGCGAGCGCACCCTATTTCAACGCCATGTTGTAGTTGTAGTAGCGTTTGTTGCCGGTTATGTCTTCAAGCACGCGCAAGAATGGTGGAAATTTCACCGCTTCGCCTTCTGCCACGTCTTTGGTTTCAAGAATCACCAGTCCCTTGCATGGGGTTTTGTAGCTGTCGAGTTCGAAGTATTGGCCTTTCCAGATAAAGCTGCATCGCGTTTTCTCGATGGTTTGGCGATATGGGTCGGCTTGCTGGAGCAGCGATGTATAGAGGTTTTTGCTGATTTGACGCTCTGTCACCAGTTGCTCATTTTGCGAAATGCGCTTGGTGGTAGTGTGAATGAAGAACGACTTTCCTTGCCATTCGCGGCGGCGCAGACGCACCTCGCAGTTAGGCTCTGCCACAAGGTAGGTTTGGGTGATTTCGCTCTTCACGGCACCCTCAATCTCGCCTTGCACCTCCACAATGTATTTGCGGCTCTCCTCGATGGGTTGAGGCAGTTCAAGCACGTTGGAAATTTCTTGAAGCACACGGCGGAGCTTGTGGTCGAAGTCCTCATGATTATTAATCACACGCAAATGTGGGTGACCAGCCCAAGCGGCAATCACACGCTTGTCGAGCGAGCGAGCCAGTTCCAGCCCCTCGGTGCGCACCTCGTTAGAGGTGGTGTTGTAGAATTGCTCCGCACCGTCGGCAGCCGACACCAGGTGGAGCACCGCATCGTATGATTCGCGAAGTTCGGTGGAATTTGTGCCGCACAAATTGGTGATTTCGGTCCACATTTCAGGTGGCAGATATGCCGAAATGTCGAGCGCACCACGGTCGCAAATCACCACGGTTGGCTCCTCGCATTGCTCCGCCATCTTCATAAATGAGCGTTCCATAGCCATCTGAATTTCAAGCGTAGCCTTTTCGCCTTCGTAGAAAAGCGCCTTGTTTTTAGTCAAATAGTCCATGCCGGCTTGAAGGAAGATAGTGGGCACTTCGGGTACGGTGAACACCTTATAGCCACGGCTCGAAAAGTGCTCTATAATTTTCACTAAAGCGGTAGTCTTACCTGCGCAAGGACCACCTGTGAGTACGATTTTCTTAATATTGCTCATCAATCTTAGTTTTCATGTGTGATGTTAAAGTTCAAAATTACGCATTTTTCCTGAAACAGCCCTTCAATCTGCAATATAATTTCATCACCACACAAAAAAAAATCCGCGCAAATCGGTGGGCGATAGAGGGAAACACGGATTTGCACGGATTTTTCGGATTTGTGTGTGGGGCATTAGAAGCCTACACGGTGGTGTGTGGTGGTGCCGATGCGTTCTTCGTCGCAGTAGGCGATGATGTCAGTGAAGCAGAAGTCGCAGTCGTTGATGATGGCGTTCACCTTCTGCTTGCGGCTCACATTCTCGATTTGTCCGCCGCTGAAGTCGTAGGTTTTCGCCAGTTGCAGCGCTTGGGCATCGGTGAGTTCGGGTATCATCGATTGCCAGATACGGCTCTTTGCCTCTGCCGAAGGGTTGTCGAACTTTATCTTGTAGAAGAAGCGGCGTTCGAAAGCCTTGTCGAGGTTGGTGGTGAGGTTGGTGGTGGCAATCATGATGCCTTCAAACTTCTCCATTTCCTGCAAAATGATGTTCTGGATGGCATTGTTCATCTGATCCACCGAGTGGTCCACATTGGTGATGCGTTTGCTGAAAATAGCGTCGGCCTCATTGAAGAGCAAGATGGGCGCATTCTTCATGCTGCGAACCTTTTTGCGGTATGTCTCAAACACGCTGCGCATATTTTTCTCGCTTTCACCCACAAACTTATCCTTAATCTTATCCACATTCACCTCCATGATGTAGCGGCCAGTTTGGCGTGCCAACTGATACACCGTTTCGGTTTTACCGGTGCCTGGCGCACCGTAGAAAAGGCAGGTGACACCTGTGCGCATACCGGCTTTCTTCATGCGGTCGCACACCTCTTTGTATTTTTCTTCGGTGATCAGTTCATGCAAGCGCGACACTTGCTTTGCCTCCCTGTCGTTGTAGAATAGAGGTTTTTCCGCCAAGTCCTCATAGTTCAGAAGTCCATTTTTCGTGCGGGGGTTAAACACCTCTTCAATGTCGTACTCGGCAAGTACTTCGTTTTTCACCTTGTCGGTGATCTGCAACTGGTCGGCAATAGCCATGCCGTCGTCGGCCTTAAATTCCACTAATCCTCGCTCTTGGAGCAGGTTGCATCCCTCGTATATTTCCTTGTGAAATTTGTGGTAATCACGGCCTTTCGTCATATTGTAGATCGACAAGAACGGGGTGGAAGTGACTCTGTCATTGACCACGGAGTGGCACATCAGCACCAGCACAATAAACTCCAGTGGTGGGAGGTGCAACTCGTTGATTTCCGACACGCAGGTGAGGTGTGTGTTGGATCTGAAATACCTTTTGAGCATCTCCACGCCATCGACGTAGTCAAGTTCTTGGTCTTCCATTATCGAGAACACATTCTGCACCCTATCCACAAATTCGTCGGCAGTGTATTTTTTGTCCCATATCGCCACAAACTCCCTATCGGTTTGGAGGGCGTCGTCGGCTGCTTCGGTGATGTAATAGTTGTCTTCTCCAAGCATATTTCTTTTGCACATGATGCCAGCCTTCTCCAAGGCGCGGCATTGACGGAAATAACTGCTGGCACGCACATTTGAGCATGAGAAGAATGTTGCCACATCATTCACATCCAATCCCGAAGGGTGCTCTACCCCCACTGCCAGCATCATCGCCTGAGTGTCGGAAATGCGGAAGCGTGCCGCCAACTTATCGAGCATTGGCTGGCAAAGTTCAAGGGTGCGCTTGTCGAAGCGGCAGTCCTTCAGTCGCTCAGTCAGCATTTCAATTAAATCAATCATATTGCACTGCTTCAATTCCTCTTCTGAAATGGGTTTCAGTGCCTTCTTCTTTTGTTCAAGTTCCACCTCGTTGTTCACTGTGTTTGCTCTCTTCATTGCTTGCGTTTTAATTGCCATTTTTGATAAGATTGATAAGATTTAATTGTTGTTTGGTTTTGTGTTTCTCTCCCTTGTGAGCCGGGCTATTGTGGCTTACCACTCAATTTTGCGGTCGCGTTTGCGGTTATACACCTTTTTAGAGACGTGAACACGAGCGAACGACACAGCACGGCCGTGGCTGGCGATTTCGTCGGCGCGAGAAGCCTTTCGCCATGCGCGCACATACTCGTCGAGTGTGCCCACCACCTTTTGCAACTTCTTGTTTTTCTTCTTCATGTATTAAGTTGTTGATTTTTGTGAAACGACTGAGGACTATTATATATAATAGTACCTTTTTGAAAAAATTCAAAGTTTTAGTTGTTAAACGGTTCAATAATCCCCTGGAATAATTCCTTTTCGGCAAGAGCCAAAATCATCTCTGTTCCCCAATTCGCAGTGAATGGGCGAAAGTTATGAATACGAATAATATTTTATGTGTTGTTGAATAAATGTGTTCTTCGAATAGTGAAAGACGTGCTTTTCTAATCGTGACGCAAAAGTAGTAAAAAGTTTGGATTTCGCAAATTTTCCTGTGCGAATCTTTGTTAAAAGTTTGTGATGATTGGGTGGTTTGTTGTACATTTGTATAATGTATCAATTTTTGGGCAAGGACATATCGACGCATTTGACGGATTTGGCGGCGCAGGGCAACAAGGAGTTTGCCGCGATGCTCAACCCTGACGTTGACGGCGTGTTGGGCATTCGCATTCCACAACTTCGCCTGCTTGCCAAGAGCATTGCCGCCGACAGTTCTTGGCAAGAATATGTGGCATCTGCCGACACCGAATTTATGGAAAGCCGTATGCTGCACGGCATGGTGATTGGCTATGTCAAAGGCATCACGCTCCAGCATCGGTTGGCGCTTATCGCCGACTGGGTGCCACGCATCAACTCGTGGTCGGTATGCGACTGCGTTTGCTCCACTTTCAAACTGAAAAAGAGCGAGCGTGGGCAGTGGTGGCAATTCATTCAGCCCTATTTCAAATCAAAGGAGGAATACGAAATACGCTTTGCCGTGGTGATGGCGCTGCGCGAGTTTGTGGATGATGAGCATATCGCGCAACTTCTTCGCACAATCGATGCTATTCGCCACGAGGGCTATTATGTGAAGATGGCGGTGGCGTGGCTGGTGTCGGTGTGCTATGTGAAACTGCCACAACCGACGATGCAATATCTGAAAGACAACCGCCTCGACAATTTCTCCCAAAACAAGGCACTACAGAAAATTTGCGAATCGCTGCGTGTGAGCGATGAGCAGAAGGCTGTGATTCGCCGCTTGAAACGAAAGGAGCCGCGCCGATGATTCACCCTTTCGCTTCCGCACTACTGCGATGGTACGCCCAACACGGCCGCGACTTGCCATGGCGACACACCACCGACCCATATCCGATATGGCTCAGCGAGGTGATATTGCAGCAAACCCGCATTGAGCAAGGTCGCGACTATTGGCACCGCTTCATGGAGCAATACCCCACCGTGGAGCACCTTGCCGATGCCAGCGAAGACGAGGTGCTACGCCTGTGGCAAGGGCTGGGCTACTACAGCCGTGCCCGAAACCTGCACACCGCAGCCAAGCAAATCAAGGAACTGGGCAGTTTCCCCACCACGCTCCACGGCATTAAGATGCTCAAAGGCGTGGGCGACTACACAGCGGCAGCCATTGCCTCGTTTGCCTTCGGTGAGGCGGCGGCAGTGGTCGATGGCAACGTGTATCGAGTGTTGAGCCGACACTTCGGCATCGGCACGCCCATCAATTCCACCGAGGGGAAAAAGGAATTTGCCACACTGGCGCAGGAATTGTTGCCCGAATCGCAAGCCGCTGCCTACAACCAAGCCATCATGGACTTCGGTGCCACGCAATGCACGCCCAAAAGCCCAGCGTGCGACCGTTGCCCCATTGCCGACACCTGCCAAGCGCTCCACACCCATGCGGTGGATACGCTGCCGGTAAAATTGAAAAAACTCACCATCAAAACGCGGCATCTGCAATACATCTACATTCGCGTGAACGGTGAAATCGCCATTCGCCGCCGCCCCGCTGGCGACATTTGGCAAGGTTTGTGGGAGCCGCTTTTGATAGAGAATGCCCCCATTCCGCCATTCGACGGCACGCTCACCCTGCTTCGCCAAAAGGTGAAGCACGTGCTCACCCACCGTGTGCTGTATGCCGACTTCTATCTGCTCGAAGCCACCGCCAAACCCACACTTCCGCCCGAATTCATTTGGATTCCGGAGTCCGACCTCGACCGCTACGCCCTCCCGCGCCTCATCGAAATCCTCACCCAATCCCTCACCCCATAGCAAATCCCCACCCCACAAAAAAACGGTTCTGCATTATTGCCGAGTCGTGAATGTAATCAGAAACAAAAACATAAAAAAACAGCCTTGAAGCAAAGTGGAATGCTTCGCATTTGGCGGTGCGACTGTGCGCTTTGCGTCATTGGAAGCGAGTTTCCATGCCGCCAACCACACAGTCCCTCCGCCACCCTCTTACGAGGGCTCACCACATTGCCCCAAGGACAAAAACCGCTCGCCGTTTCACGGCGAAAAAACCCCTGATGATAAAATGATTTCTTGAAAAGTTGTATCAATCTCCCGAACGATTTTGCATGGTAGGGATGCGATACTTCGCGTCCGCGTCAAATGACTGATATTCAATATAATATTATAATTATAGGCGGACGTGAAGTATCACGTCCCTACCGGGTTTGGTTTTTCGCCGAAGGCGAGCGGTTTTTATCCTTTTGGCGATGCCACCGACCTCGTAAGAGGGCG
>SFGS01000082.1 GCA_004557565.1 Bacteroidales bacterium
CTCCGCCACCCTCTTACGAGGGCCTTCCACTTTGCTCCAAGGATAAAAACCACTCGCCGTTTCACGGCGAAAAACCCCTGATAATAAAATGATTTCTTGAAAAGAGGTTGTATCAATCTCCCAAACGATTTTGCATGGTAGGGACGCGATACTTCGCGTCCGCGACAAATGACTGATATCCAATGTGATATTACGATTATGGTCGGACGTGAAGTATCACGTCCCTACCGGGTTAGGTTTTTCGCCGAAGGCGAGTGGTTTTTATCCTTTTGGCGATGCCACCGCCCTCGCTGGGGAGGGCGGCGTTGGTGCTGCGGTGTGGTGTGGCTGATTCAAGCCTCGGCTTGAAATCAGCCATACCGCAGCACTAACGACAGGTGCGAAGCACTGGCATCGCTAAAAGGCTGTTTTTTTATGTTTTTGTTTCTGTGCCCCGAGCATTTATCCACTTAACCGCAAAATGAGAAAAGGCATATCATGCTTGGGGATATGCCTTTTGGGGGTATTTGATGTTTGTTTTTGGGGCTTGGGGGGTTAGCGGCGGCCGCCTGACACGTCCACGCTGCCACTGTTGCCGTTGCTGTGGCTTTTTGTGCTGGTGGCTTTTTGTGCTGGCATGGTTTGGGTGGGCGTGGTGCTCAAGGTTGCTCTACCAGTGTTAGGAGCCACTTTAGTGGCGGTAGAAGTCTGCTTGCGTGAAGTTACGCCACCGCTGGAGTTGCCACCATGGTCACGGGTAGGGCGATTGTAGTTGCCGTTGCCGTTATTGTTGTTGTTTCGGTTGTTGTTATTGTTGTAATTGCCGTTATTATTGTTGTTAGGGCGCTTTCCGCCACCGTAGTTGCCGTTGTTTTTGTTATTGTTGTTATGGCGGTTGTAGTTGCCTGGGTTGGCGTTGTTGCCGTCACCGGGGCGTCGACCGTTGCCCGATGAGTAGTGATGCTTGCGGTTGTCGCGGTTAGCGTCGCGATAGCCTTGGTCGTAGCCACTGTCGTAACCGCTGTTGTAGCCCTTGCGGTATGCGCTACGAGGCAGGTTGTTGGCGCGACGCACGCTCATTGTGCCATAGGAATCGTATGGTAGGTAATACACGTTGTTGTAATAGTAGTAGGTGGTGCCTTCGTAGTAGTAAGGCGAGCCATACATCACCACGTCGTTATAACTTGGTTCGTCGAATATGCCGCAAGATGTGGTCACAAGCGCCATGAATGCGAGCATTGCCAATATGTTCATCTTTGCTTTCATAATGCTGTTGTTTTTTTTGATTCTGCAATCTCGTTGTTTGTTGAATAGACAACCGATTGCAGATTTGGTTTAATGAATATTGTTGATTATTTGTATAATTCTTTCTTTAGCCTCACAGGGGTGGAGCCACTGTATATCAGGGTCTTTTGCATACCATGTGAGTTGCTTTTTGGCATATACCCTCGTGTTTTTCTTCATTCGCTCACGAGCGGTGATAAAATCCATGGTGCCATCGAAGTAGGCAAACATTTCCTTGAAACCCACGGTGTTGAGCGAATTGTAGTGGCGCAAGTGGTACACACTCCGTGCCTCTTGCTCAAACCCAGCCTCCATCATGGCATCTACACGGCGGTTGATGCGGTCGAAAAGTTCGGCGCGCTCCATATTGAGCCCGATTTTCACGATGCGAAACGGCCGCTCTTTCTTGTTGCCTGTGCGAAACGAGGTGTAGGTTTTGCCCGTCTGTCGGCACACTTCCAAGGCGTGAACTATTCGTTTCGGGTTCTTCTTGTCCACGATGGCGAAGTATTCGGGGTCGGATTGCTCCAGTTCCTTCAGAAGTGGTTCCAAACCGTGCAGCGCCAATTCTTGCTTGGCTTGCGTGCGGATTTCGTCGGTGATGTCGGGCACGATGTCGATGCCCTTGCACACCGCATCCACATACATCATGCTGCCACCGCATAGCACCGCATAGTCGCCTTTCGCCCAAAAATTAGGGAGCAGTGCCATCACATCGGTTTCAAACTGCGCCGCGCTGTAATATTCGTCAAGATTCTTAAACGCCACAAAATGATGCTTCACCAGCGCCTGCTCCTCGGCTGTAGGGGCGGCGGTGCCAATGGGAATGTCGCGAAATATCTGCCGGGAGTCGGCGTTGATAATCTCGCACCCCAAATGCTGAGCCACAGCAATGGCAACCGCAGTTTTGCCAATGCCGGTAGGCCCAGTAATCACTATAAGCGTCTTTTCGTTCATTGTTTTTTTGGGAAGTCAACGAGTCAACAGGTCAACGAGTCAACAGGTTTGGAATTATCGAATTATCGAGAGCAAAGACTATCGTCTTAACTTCTTTAACTTCTTAACTCCTTAACTCCTTAACTTCTTGATTAAAATGAAATCTTGTTTCCTTCAAGGGCGGTGATTTGAGCGAGCGATTCCACGCGGTAGCCACCGTCGATGAGCAGTTTTCTGCCGTTTTGGAAAGTTTTCTCAATCACGAAGCCGAAGCCTGCAATTTTGCAGCCAGCCTGGTTTGCCAACTCGATGATGCCTTGGGCGGTGTTGCCTCTTGCCAAGAAGTCGTCGATTACCAAAATGTGGTCGTCGGGCTGGAGAAATTCCTTACTTGCGCAGATGGTGACATCAATGTTTTTGGTGAAGGAGTGCACCACGGTCGATAGCATGTTTTGCATCGTGGATGGTTTCTTCTTCTTGACAAACACCACTGGGCGGTGAGTGGCTATGCCCATGGCTATGGCTGGTGCTATGCCGCTGGCTTCGATAGTCACAATCTTGTTGTAATCACTGTCTTTGAAGCGCTCGGCAAACTCTTTGCCGATAGCCATCATCAGGTCGGGATCCATTTGATGGTTGATAAAACCATCCACTTTCAGTATGCCACCGTCGAGGCACTTGCCCTCGCTAAGAATACGGTCTTTGAGTAATGGGAAGTTATTCATGCAATGAATGTTTTTACAAAATTAATCATTAATTCCCGAAAATGCACTATATTTGCACCAACTCCTAACGATTTAAATTTCCTGACTATGACAGATGCAATAGGACGCAAAAAATATGACCTCGACCGCACGGTGCGGTTGGTGCTCACTTGCGCAAGTGTAGGCTTGGGCGTGTTTTTGATTAATTACTTGAGTAGCATTTTGTTGCCTTTTGTGGTGGGTTGCCTGTTGGCGTATATGCTGGAGCCGGTGGTGCGATTCTTCATGCGAGTGTTTCATTTGAAAAACCGTATGTTTCCGGCGTTGCTCACCATGACGCTTTTCTTTGGCGCACTGTTTTTGGCTTGCTGGTTTTTGATTCCGTCGGTTATCGAATCGTTTGTGGATATGGGCAAACTGCTCGGCAAATACATCACCCACGAGGTGAAATCATCCACCATGCCCGACTGGCTGCTTCAGTTCGTGAACGAGTATCTGAGCGCCGAAAAGTTGGAGGCGATGTTCTCAAAGGATCAGATTTTCGACTTCTTTAAGAGCGTGATGAGCGGCACGGTGTCGGTGGTGGGCACTACCATTCATTTTGTGCTTGCGGTGGTTTCGTGGCTGGTGGCATTGCTGTATATGTTCTTCGTGCTGCTCGACTACGATATCATTGCTCGTGGATTCAAGGCAAGTGTGCCAAAGCCATATCGCCATACCGTGTTCCGCATCTTCAACGATGTGACAGGCACCATGCGACGCTATTTCCGTGGCCAGGCGTTGGTGTCGCTGTGTGTAGGCATTATTTTCGCCATAGAGTTTTCTATCATCAAACTGCCGATGGCTATTGTGTTTGGTCTTTCAATTGGCGTGATGAATATGGTGCCATACCTCCAACTCGTTTCCATTCCGTTTGCGGCATTCCTTTGCGTGGTGCAATCGGTGGCTACTGGCGCGCCGCTCTGGCCGCTGTTTGGCTGGACTTTTGCCGCCTACTGCATTTGCCAAGCCATTCAGGATTTGGTGCTGATTCCTCTGATTATGCGTTCGCAAATCGGACTTCGCCCGGCCATCGTGTTCTTGGCGTTGGCGCTTTGGGGCTATGTGTTGGGCTTTATCGGACTGATTATCGCTTTGCCTCTCACTTCGTTGCTCATTTCGTACTACAACGAGTTTATCCTCCATGTGCCTAAAATTCCGTCAGGCAAACGCAAATCCAAAATCGACGAGACGAAAATGGATGCCGTGATTGAGGAAAAGGTGAAACAGCACCTTGAAGAACATATGGACGAATTTCTCGAAGAACACCTCGACGACATCAAACAATCAAAAAACAAGTAATCTAAAAAATCATTACACGGCCTAATTGCCGGTTTGGGTACCCAAATCGGTAATTAGGGCTTGTGGTATTTCGGATTTTTAGAAGAATGAATTTTGCTTCAATTTTTCTGCAAAGCCCCCAAAATACGTTTGCATGGTAGGGACGCGATAATTCGCGTCCGCGCCAAATATGTCATTTTCAAGATGTTAGTGTGATTATGGGCGGACGTGAATTATCACGTCCCTACCGAGATAGTGTTTTCCAATCAAATAAATTGCTGTTTTGCCTCAAAATGGACAGGGAGCCTTGAAGGTGAGGTTTTCCTTGCTGACGGGGTGGGTGAAGGTGATGGCTTCGGCGTGGAGCATCAGGCGTGTGTTGGCGTGTCCGTAAAGCATGTCGCCTACGATGGGGCAGCCCAAACCGCTCTTGTGGCTGGCGTGTACACGCAGTTGATGCGTGCGGCCTGTTAGGGGGTAGAACGCAATGCGTGTGCGGTGGTCGGGCGTGTGGCTCAGCACCTCGTAGCGCGTGATGGCGCGTTTACCGTGCTCGTAGTCCACCATTTGGCGCGGACGGTCGTTGATGTCGGGGCGTAGCGGTAAATCAATCACGCCTTCTTTTTCTATCACCATTCCGTCGAGCAGCGCGATATAGCGTTTTTCAATGTTGCGGCTTGCGAAATCGGTTTGCAAAGCGGCATACACCGCATCGCTCTTCGCCAAAATCACGATGCCCGAAGTGCTCATGTCGAGTCTGTGCACCGCTTTCAATGGTGCACCAATCTCTTGTGAAATAATGGTTTGAAGTGAATTGTCGTGTAGGCGGCCTGGCACGGTGAGCATACCGGCAGGCTTGTTTGCTACCACTATCCACGAATCGGCATAGAGTATCATGTCGTCGGTGGTAGCCACCCTCTTCTCGTGCTGCTGAGGCTCGATGTCCACGCCTCTGAGCATGTGCGAAAGGATAGGGCGGCACTTGCCCAGACACGCCCCATAGTAGTGACCGTGGTGGCGAATCTCTTTCGCTGGCGAATTGCCCCACCAAAATTCGGCGATGCAAAGCGGCTTCAACTGGTGATTGAATGCGTATTGCAGCAATTTGGGCGCACAACACTCGCCAGAGCCCGATGGCGGAATGGCAGATGCTTGCAGAGTGGGGTTGGCTTGGTAGAAAGCGGCAAACACGTCAATCAGGTCGCGTCGCTCGCCTTCGCCACTGTTCACCACAAACAATCGGAAAATGCGCTCCTGAAGTGCTTCGCTCATGGTTTTGCGACGGGCTTTCAGCGCAGATATTTCGCTTTGTAAGCGCGCAATCGCCGCTTTCTTTTCCTCAATGGTGGCATCGTGGCGCTGACGAATACGCTTCAATTCCGCTTTCTGAAATTGGCTTTCAGCGATGAGAGCCTTTTCTTCCTCGGCAGAGAGCACCCCACCTTTGCGGCGTGCCTCCCTGTTAGCCTTCGCCTCGCTCATCGTCAGTTTGTAGGCATTGATAGCGGTGGTTTTTGCTTCCTCCGCCTCTTGCAGCGCGCGTTTCGCCATGCGTAGCGAATCCGACGATTCGAGTTGCGCAATCTGTGCGTTGATGGCGGAGATTTGTGCCTCGCCCTGCTTAAATTCGCCGTTGGGCGTAAGCAAATCGTAGATGGGAGGCACGAAATAATCGTGGTTGTTGCTCCCGGCCAAAATTCCCGAATACGCAGCCAAGAAGCCCAGTTCGCCACTCGCATCGCTCACCACCAGCACACCAAGCATCTTGCCACAAGCCAGTTCCCCAGCCCATTCCGAGTGCGCATCCACATAGCTTTTCACTTGCTCGGCAGCAATCACTGCAAGCGGGTGTGGCGCATATTCGAAAGGATTGTTGAGCCGCTCTGGCACCTCAATTCCCCCAATCTCCGCCTCAAACCTATGTAACTTCAAGTCCTCCATCACTCCACAAAATTAACCATTCTGTTTTTTCTTGGATTTCACGAAGATGATGGTTTGGGGAGATTTTGTTTGATGCGTGCGGAGTGTGAGTTTGCCGTCGGTCACGGTGGCTGTGTCGCGCACTCCGTCGGTGCCTTTCAGTAATATTGAGTTGAAATTGGCGCCAATGGGTTGCCATTCCGAATAATTCATCTTTTTTGCATTTTGAACCGATGCTTTGCCGCCTTGTGCGATGGTCAGTTCCACCGCTATGCTGTCGGGGGTGGTCCATGTAGCTATGTATCGTTCACATGCCTTCAGGTATGGTTCGGTCACATCGGTGATGTGGTGAAGCACGTATTCGCCCGATTCCTCACGCGAGATTTTTGCAATCACCACCTTGCCCACGGTGAGCATTCCTTCGGCTTTTTCTCCATCGGCAGCCTTTTTCGGTTTCAACGCATCGGGGAGCGCCACGTTCACCGTGTCGGGAAATTCGTTCTGGAATTTCAGCACCAGTTGAAGCCGTTCCGCAGTCGATGCCTTGCCAATCACCGCCAACGTGGAATCGGGACCCAACTTCATCACAATCGTATCCGGACGGTCGGCCCTCACATCATCTGTCACCTTACCGCCACACGACCAAAGCGCAGCCACCATCACCAAAAAACTGAACCAAACCACATTCTTCATCACAAAAAAATATATCTTATTAATACCTATAAAAACTTACTTTATCATCTCCAAAATTTCCTCTGGCTTTGTGACCAGGCGCGTAATCGCACACAAACCAGTCCCCATATCTTTAACACTCGCCCCAAGCAAATAGACCACATCATCAATCACCAAAAACCTATCGTGATGCTTATGAGGTATCTGAACCGCAGTGATTGCTGAATATTGCTGATTATGCTTTTCTAAATCAAGTAAAAAATGTTGATTATAACGAGTGTGGATAGTTGCCGAAACTCCCTCTTTTCGTTTGCATAGCAATGTCAAAACACGGTCATCTACATAGTTGTCAATCAAAATAATTCGAACCTTTGCCCCACGAATAAGTTCAGAAACGAATTGCCATGCGTCCCAAATACAACCTGTAGCAAAAATTTGTTCTGCAGTTGGACTTGGAGTTTTCTCCTCCAATTTGTCTAAAATGGTTTCTATTTTACTTTCAGTCTCAGCCCTCCATTGATTATCCATCAGTTGCTGCCCTTCTATCCTATCAAGACGTTGATATATCTGAGCATTCATCGTCAAGAAGCGACGCATCGTCACAAACGCGCGCATAATCATTATATTTGCTGCAATCGCAACTTCACTTCTAAGCAAACCGCTCAACATAGCCACTCCTTGCTCTGTAAATGCGTATGGCAGTCGACGATCACCACCACGCTGTTTTGAGATGCCATATTGGCATTTCAAAGCTTCGTTCTCTGCTTTTGTGAGTTGAAACATAAAATCTTCAGGAAAACGTTCTATGTTGCGCTTTACTTGGCGATTCATCTGCGAAACCTCTACACCATAGAATCGGGCCAAATCCCTATCCAAAAGCACTTGCTGATCTCGAATCAATGCAATTTTGCTCTGAATAGTGGGAACAGCCAACTGATTATCGATAGTAGGTGAAACGCCAACTTTTATATTTTGTTTTTCTTCCATACACACTTACGGTTTTACTCTGCAAAAATACGAAATTAATATCATTTTTTAGAAGAACATAACTATTAAGCAAAAAACGATGGGAATTTTGCGGAATTTGGGGTGGAGATTTGGTGGTGTGGGGGAAATTGGCTATATTTGTAAATTAAACCCAAATCGGTCATTAGGCCGTATAATGATTTTTTAGATTACTTCTTGCGGTCTTTCGGCTTTTATAAGATGCCTTTTGCTTGTTTTTAATTCGTAATAGCTCGCTATCACTCATTAAAAGACAAACAA
>SFGS01000010.1 GCA_004557565.1 Bacteroidales bacterium
CGCTTCGGTTATGCTCCATTTCGCTTCGCTCATTTCGCATAACCTTCGCTGCATACCTGCCTACGCACATCTAATCCCTACGGGATTTTTTCAATCATTACTAAATTATCACAGGGACAACTTGTATATCATTTCCAATTTTTATGGTATGATGAGCCGCATTTTTCGTCATTTGGCTGGTAGAAATGGTGGCAACAGGCAAAATAGGAAAAAACAACTAATATTGTAGCCTTTTTGACTTTTCATAACCTCCTATTTTTCACTATATTTGCATATAAGCCTCACGCAGATCGTAACGAGGTTTACGCATAATTAAAAAAAGTAGTATTATGATAGAAAGAAAAAGAAGAATCATAATGTTGCTGCTATTTATGATTGTAGAACGCTTCTACGCTATGGCACAATCCGACAGCCTATCATCTTGCGATAGTCTGCCCAATGCGTTAAGTCCTTTAATGGTAGATGATTTAGCTTCGCAGCAACTCATATTTCAAGACACACTTCCTCACTATGTGCCATTGAGCGTGGCCGACACCCTCAAAAGATATACCCCCGGTGCCTACGACTTGCCCTATTCCGTGACGGGGAAAGCATACGACTGGCATCGGCTATGGATCAACACCTCTGCGCTGAGCAGCGCATTCGTTGGCACGCTTTTAGTGCTTCAATGCCTGCCCGAAGATGCCACTTCGTGGAACAGAGCCGAACTTCAAGATGTGCCGCTTTTCAAACGATGGCGCAACCATGTGCTAAAGAAAGGCCCCGAATGGGACCACGACAAGTTCTACTTCAACTATATTCTCCACCCCTATGCCGGAGCCGTGTATTACATGGCAGCCAGAAGTTGCGGATTCAATGCTTGGCAATCAATGTTCTACTGCTCGTTGATATCAAATGTGGGGTGGGAATTTGGCATTGAGGCGTTTATGGAGCGCCCGTCGTATCAAGATATGCTCATCACTCCGATAGTGGGCAGCCTGATTGGCGAAGGGTTTTACAAGGCAAAACGTGCTATTGTGAACAATGGCTACAGCCTGCTCGGTTCATCGCTATTAGGCAACATCGTGGCGTTTGTCATCGACCCCGTAAACGAGGTAATGGGCTTGCTCACAGGCAATCCAGCAAGAGAAACGGCAAAGCGAAAAGCCACCGATGTCACCGTTTCCTCATCACTAATAGTGCCCAACCACAAATCTTTCCGCTTCGGCCTCTCCCTCATCATCACCCTTTAGTTCCAATCGCTCCGCTCCGAGTGCTCCAAAATGAATTATTTGCCTGTGGCGAGTGGGTGATGTGGGGGAAATGTTGTAAATTTGTAAGTTGATTCAAAATGTATTGGAAAGATGGATTTTAAACTTCATTCTGAATATGCCCCAACTGGCGACCAACCACAAGCCATCGACGAGCTGTCGAATGGCGTGATGGAGGGTGTGCCTTATCAAACGCTGCTTGGTGTGACCGGCTCTGGTAAAACTTTCACTATGGCGAACATCATTCAGCGCACAGGCAAGCCTACGCTCATTCTGTCGCACAACAAGACGCTCGCTGCCCAACTCTACAGCGAGTTCAAGAGTTTTTTCCCCGAAAACTCGGTGCACTACTTCGTGTCGTATTACGACTATTATCAGCCTGAAGCCTACATCCCTTCGTCGGACAAATACATTGAGAAAGACCTGCAAATCAACGAGGAAATCGACCGTCTGCGCCTCAGCACGGTCACAGCACTGCTTTCGGGCAGGCGCGACATCATCGTGGTGGCTACGGTGAGTTGCATCTACGGTATGGGCAACCCCGACAATATTAAAAACAACGCCGTGGATATAGCGGTGGGGCAAAACATCGGGCGCGATGAATTTCTGCGCAAACTCGTTGATGCCCTCTATTCACGCAACGAGATGGAACCGCAGATGGGCAATTTCCGAGTGAAGGGCGACACCGTAGATGTGTTTGTGGCTGGCGAGGAAATCATTCTGCGTGTGATTTTCTGGGGCGATGAAATCGAAAGCATCGACGAGTTGGACAAGACCACCCAACTCCCCACAGGCAAAACAATGGACAAGTTTAAGATTTTCCCTGCCAATGTGTTTGTGGCTGAAAAGTCGCACCTTGCCGAGATTCTTGGACAAATCCATATCGACTTGGGCAATCAAGTTGACGCTTTCTACCGCGAGGCACGCCCTGTGGAGGCCAAGCGATTGAAAGAGCGTGTGGAATACGACCTTGAAATGATTCGCGAGGTGGGCTACTGCTCTGGCATTGAGAACTATTCTCGCTACTTCGACGGCAGAGAACCCGGCCAACGTCCATTCTGTCTGCTCGACTGTATGCCCAGCGACTTCCTCACCATCATCGACGAGAGCCATGTGACGGTGCCACAAATCAGGGCTATGTTTGGCGGCGACCAGAGCCGTAAAATCAACCTTGTGAACTACGGTTTCCGTCTGGAGGCTGCCACCGACAACCGTCCACTCCGATTCGAGGAATTTGAAGCCCTCACAGGGCAAACAATATATGTCAGCGCCACACCTGCCGACTACGAATTGCGTCAAAGCGAAGGTATCGTCACCGAGCAGATTATCCGCCCTACAGGCTTGCTCGACCCGAAGATTACAGTTCGCCCTTCGCGCGGTCAAATCGACGACTTGCTGGAGGAAATCCAACTCCGCATCGAACGCCACGAGCGCACCCTTGTGACCACGCTCACCAAGCGCATGGCTGAAGAGTTGAGTGCCTACATGGGCCGTATCGGCATCAGGTGTGCCTATATGCACAGCGATGTGGAAACGATGGACCGTATTCAGATTTTGGACGACTTGCGTGCCGGCGCGCTCGATGTGCTGATTGGTGTGAACTTGCTGCGCGAGGGTCTCGACCTGCCCGAAGTGTCGCTCGTTGCCATCATCGATGCCGACAAGGAGGGCTTCTTGCGCAGTCACCGCTCTCTCACCCAGACGGCTGGCCGTGCCGCGCGTAACCTCAACGGCGAGGTGATTATGTATGCCGATACTATCACCGCTTCGATGCAGAAAACCATCGATGAAACCGACCGTCGCCGCTCGCTCCAACTGAAATACAACGAAGAACACGGCATCACACCACAAGCCATTATCAAGGCGCGCAATGCAATTATCGGCGTAGATACCGAACTACAGCCAAGCGAGACTGTGGCAAAACACGCCCGCAAATACGAAAACAATGTGGTGGACTACACACCGCTGCAAAAACAGGTGCAAGCCGAGTTCCACCCAGCAAGTGGCATAGCCGCCGACCCTGTGGTGCAATATATGGCTGCGCACGACATTAACAAGGCTATCGAACGCCTCAATTCAGAGATGGTGAAAGCCGCCAAGGAGATGCGATTCCTGGAAGCGGCACAATACCGCGACGAAATTATCAAACTCAAAGAAAAAATCGAACAAAAATAAGGCATGAAGCAACGACACGACAACGAACGCGACCACCGCATCAACAAGCAATGGCTCCCCACCACAAAAAAGGAAATCGACCATTTGGGTTGGGACCACATTGATGTGATTATCTTCTCTGGTGATGCCTATATCGACCACCCTTCTATGGGCGCGGCTGTGATTGGTCGTGTGCTGGAGGCGCATGGCTACAATGTGGCTATCGTGCCTCAACCCAACTGGCGCGACGATTTGCGCGATTTCAAGAAGTTGGGCTGCCCTCGCCTGTTTTTCGGTGTGAGCGCAGGTGCCATGGACTCGATGGTGAACCACTACACCGCCAACCGTCGCCGCCGTAGCGATGATGCCTACACTCCCGACGGCAGAGCAGGGCAACGCCCCGACTGCCCCACCGTGGTGTATAGCGAGATTCTGAAACGCATCTGGCCCGATGTGCCTGTGGTGGCTGGTGGCATCGAGGCTTCGCTACGCCGACTTGCACATTACGACTATTGGAAAGACCGCCTTGTGCCGTCGATTCTGATGGAAAGTCCTGCCGACATCATGGTGTATGGCATGGGCGAGAAGCCGATGCTTCAAATTGCCGATGCCCTCAACGATGGTATGCCCATCGAGGCACTGCTCGACATACCTCAAACGATGGTTCGCCGTCCGCTCGACGAGATTCCCACCGATGGAAGCGATGTGGTGCTTCACTCTTTTGAGGAATGCCTGCGCGACAAGAAAAAACAAGCGGAGAATTTCCGTAATATCGAGATTGAATCAAACCTGTGGCACGGTCACACGCTGTGGCAAGCCACTGGCAATGTGGCAATAAAGGTAAACCGCACCAATCCTCCGATGACTACCGAGGAAATTGATGCCACTTTCGACCTTCCCTACACCCGTCTGCCCCACCCTCGCTACAATGGCAAGCGAATCCCAGCCTACGAGATGATTCGCCACTCGGTGAATATGCACCGTGGTTGCTTCGGTGGCTGCGCATTTTGCACCATCAGCGCGCATCAAGGCAAATTCATCGCGTCGCGAAGCAAGGAGAGCATTATGCGCGAGGTGAAACAAGTGGTGGCGATGGACGATTTCAAGGGATATATCAGCGACTTGGGCGGACCGAGCGCCAACATGTATGGTATGCACGGCAAAGACTTGGAGCGATGCCAACGCTGCGCTCGCCCATCGTGTCTGCACCCTAAGCCATGCAGCAATCTGAACACCGACCACAGTGCCTTGCTCGACATCTACCACACCGTAGATGCAATGCCTGAGGTGAAAAAGTCGTTTATCGGCAGCGGTGTGCGCTACGACCTCTCCATGCACAAAACCGGCGATGAGAAAGTGGACAAGGTGAATCGGCAATACAATGAGGAATTGATTCGCTTCCATGTGTCGGGCCGACTGAAAGTGGCTCCAGAGAACACCAGCGACAAAGTGCTCAACCTGATGCGCAAACCCTCGTTCGACCTGTTCTACCAGTTCAAAGCCATTTTCGACCGCTTGAACGAGAAATACGGACTGAAGCAGCAAATCATTCCTTACTTCATTTCTTCGCACCCAGGTTGCACAGAGGAAGATATGGCGGAATTGGCGGCTATCACCAAAGAACTTGATTTCCACCTCGAACAGGTACAGGATTTCACGCCCACACCCATGACGGTGAGCACCGAAACTTTCTACACAGGTTTCCACCCCTACACGCTCCAGCCAGTGTATTCGGCTAAGGCGAAAGAGGAAAAACTTGCCCAGCGCAAATATTTCTTCTGGTATGAGAAAAACATCAAGCCCGACATCGTGGCTTCGCTGCGCCGTCTCCACCGCCCCGACCTGCTCACACGCCTCTACCCCAACAGCGGCACCACCACCTACCGCTCCACTACCCCACAAAGGCAAGGCACAAACACCCAAAGGCAAAGTGCAACTACCCAAAGGCAAGGCACAGCCCCCAAAAGTAAAGGGGCAACAACCCACAGAGAGGAAGCGCCAAGCCGCAATAGGCGAGGCAACTACCACCCACACCAGGGCCCGACAGGCAGTTTCGTGCCAGCCCGCCCCCACAAAAAGCATAAATAAAACCAACGAAACAATATCACGATATGAATATCTCAATTTACACCATCACTTCGGAACTTCACGATAAGGTGGCTATCAATCAAGCCACTAAGGAATTTTTGGGAGCTCTTGATTTTGAATACGATTTCAAGGACAGCGATTACAGCACCTACGGCGACGCTGACCTCAATTTGATATATGTGCGCACAGGCGGCACCGAGGGCGTGTTTAAAAAAATACAGCCTCTGCTGATGGAGCGCAGTTCACGCCCATTCTATCTGCTCACCTCTGGCAAAAGCAACTCGCTGGCGGCGTCGATGGAAATTCTTTCCTATCTGAACATAAACAAGTTGAAGGGCGAAATCATTCATGGCGATGCGGCGTACATCAGCACTCGCGTGAAGGAGTTGGTACAGGTGGAAAGCGCGCGCAAAAAACTCATCGGTACGAGGCTCGGTGTGATAGGCGCACCAAGCGACTGGCTGATTTCAAGCATCGCAAGTCCTGTGGCGGTGAAACAGAAACTCGGCATCGAGATTGTGAACATTGCCATCGACGAGGTGGTTGATGCCTACAATGCCATAGCCGACACGCCAAGCGACTGCGCCACACTCGCCGAAAAAGCCACCACCAAGGCGACTAAAGAGGCTGCGCCAGGTGCCGTGAAACTCTATTATGCGCTCAAAGAGGTGGCAACCCGACACCGCTTAAACGGCTTCACCATTCGCTGCTTCGACTTGCTGGGCGTGGTGCGCAACACCAGTTGCTACGCACTTGCGCGTCTCAACGCCGAGGGCATAGTGGCAGGCTGCGAGGGCGATATTCCCACCTTGCTCACGATGATGATTACCAAAGCCGTGACTGGCGTTTCGGGATTCCAAGCCAACCCATCTCGCATCGACCCCAAAACTGGCGAAATGCTGGTGGCTCACTGCACCATTCCTCTGAATATGGTCACTCGCTACGAACTCGACACCCATTTTGAGAGCGGTATCGGTATCGGCATTCGTGGATATATGGCAGAAGGACCTGTCACCATTTTTAAGGTGAGCGGCGACCTTTCACGCCATTTCACCGCCGAAGCCACATTGGAGCGCAGCCTTGCAGAGCCAAACCTGTGCCGCACGCAACAAGTGCTCCAACTCACAAAACCAGAACAAGCCACCTATTTCCTCACCGCCCCCATCGGCAACCACCACGTTATCGCGCCAGGGCATGTGGCATCAATCCTTTCCGCCCTCCTCAACACCTAAACCCACATATACAAAATATACAAACAGCAACGGAGAATTTGCATCGCGCAAATTCTCCGTCTTGTTTATATAAATAGTATCAAAAAGGTTTTTACCTAAAGCCTAACGACTTTGTGTTTACATTTTTCATAAAGTACTCGTGTGTGAGTTCCTTTATGTTGCGTTTGCGCCACGGGAGCAGGAACATGAGCAGCGCGCACGCCATGCAGAGATAGAAGGTCCATGCCGACATCTCTTTAATAGATGTGAGGGTGGCTTGTACCTGTAGTTTGCCCTTCACCGTCATGGCAGCCATGTTTTGCGCCTCGGTTTCGGTTTTGCCCTGATATTGCATACCGCGTACAGTTTGATCGTAGTTTTTCGCCACATCAATGTTGGTGCGGTCGTAATCCTGTGCAAAGCGTGTCACATAATATTGCTGGCGCTGTTGCAGCACTTTGGTATAAAGTGCCGCTCCGATGCTTGGTGCTATCACCATACGCACGGTGAGCATGATGCACACCCATGTAGATAAGAATCGGTAAGGCATACGCTGGTTTGCCATTGTGGAAATCAGCGAGTAGAGCAGCATCATACCGGTGGAGCGGATAATGATTGGCCACTTCATGCGCTCCAACATGCCTTCGTTTTGCACCTCATAGAACATATACAGCGCATACGCACCAATGAACAAGAAACCGAGGGCATACATCCACTTCAGGTGAACATTCTTGCGACTGGCTATAATCGCAAACACCACGCCTGCGAAATAGCCCACCATTACCCAGTTGCCCAAGGTGGCACTCTGCCAGTTGTCAATCTTCATGCCCACATTCGTAAACACGTTCACAAACATGGCACTGGAGTTGGCAATCATCAGCAGGAAGAACAGCAGCACACCATAGTTAATCACCCTGAGTTTGAACACCTCCATGATGAAATACGGCGATTTCCGCGACATTTCCAGATAGATGAACAGCGCAGTGAATATCACGCACACAATAGCGGAGAAGCGTATTGACTTATCATCGAACCAGTCCAATGTGTTGCCAAACACCATCACATACGCGAATGAGCACAGCATGATGCTAAACACCATCACATTGCCAAACTTAGAGAATGTGATTGGGAACTTTGGCATGGCATAGGGGTGGTATGGCATGGTGAAGAACACGATGATGATACCAGCCAGCATAAATGCCATCATAAAATAATACACATAGTGCCACTCGTAGGTGTAAGCCAGCCATGCAGTGAGCCATGTGCTGAGTTGACCGATAATCATGAAGAAGCAGTAGATGACTGGCTGCGACACCATTTTCTCGGTATCGATAGCGTCCCACGCTTTTTCGGTGGTAGGTTCGTTGCCTGGGGTGATATTGTTGCACGCCTCAATGCCGAAAGCATACTTGATGAACACAAACAGGTGTGCCATCATCAGCGTTTGGCGCACGAAGCCCATGAGCAAACTGCACAGTCCGAGCACGAAAAGTGATTCGGTTTGGGCGCAGATGTTGCTGAGCACGAACAGTATGGCAAATCCCACCAGACACATCATCTTTTCGCGGCGTATGCACACCAGCTCGTAGAAGAACGGCGAGAACGCCGCCATACCTATCGAGGTGCAGAAACCTGCGAACACGATGTATTCCGACTGGATTCCAAGTCCACCCATCATCTCTCCGCTGTTGGCGGAATATACACCACTCATCGTGATCATAGGCACGAAGAGGATAATCATGAAGATGATGCCAAGTGGCTTCGGCACCCATTTATAAAACGGATAATTCTTATAATCTTCAGCCATGGCGCTTACTGCCTATCTTTTCTCTCTACTTTCACTACCACCATCATACCAGCAGCAAGGCGGTCGTTGTCCTCTTTGCTGATATTGGTGAAATCAATTCTTACAGGCACACGCTGCTGGATTTTCACGAAGTTGCCAGCAGAATTGTCGGTTGGCACAAGTGAATACTTTGCACCTGTTGCGCCTGAAATGGCTGTAACTGTGCCTTCAAACACTTCGTTGTTCAAAGCATCTACCGTCATACGCACCTTCTGACCCACATGCAGATTTTCAATCTGGGTTTCCTTATAATTGGCAATCACCCACTTCTGATTGTCGGGAATAATGTAGGTGATAGTGGTGCCGGCGTTCACCATCTGTCCTTCCTCGATGGTGCGGCGACCGAGTTTGCCATCGCATGGAGCCACCACCACACAGTATGAGAGGTTCAAGCGAGCCATTTCCACAGCAGCTTCAGCACGCTGAATGGCGGCATCCACGTTGCCACGGCGTGTGGTCACCTCATTCACACCCTTGTAAGCGGCTTCCTGTTGCTTTCTTGCTGCCTCAAGTTTTTTCTTGGTGGCATCGTATTCCACTTCAAGTTGTTCGAGTTGGATAGGTGTGGCTGCCTTGTTTGCCACAAGGTTGCGGTAGCGTTCAATATCTTTTGAAAGTTTGGCAAGGCGCACCTCAATCTCGTCAATTGAAGCCGAATACACCGAAGCCGAGGTTTGGGTGGTTTGCTCAGTGGCGCTGTTCACATTTGCGCCCGCTTTAGCATCTTTCAGCGCCGCCTCTGCCTCCATCAGACGAATGCGGTATTCGCGGTCGTCGAGAATGAGCAGGGTGTCACCCTTATGCACTTCCTGATGCTCCTTAAAGCACACCTTTGCGATATATCCCGATGCACGCAGATTCACAGGAGTGATGTATTGCTCAATTTGAGCGTCGTTGCAAGTTTCGCTGGCTGTGTATTCTATAAACACGTCCACCAGTCTCCACAAACCGTAGGCAATGATGCCGATGCACACCAGGCTCACCACCAGGCGGCGGCCACGCAGAGGCTTAATATCCTTCTTTGTTACTTCGCCATTGCTGGTCTTGGCTTCTGGAGTTTCGTTTTCGCTCACATTTTCTTGGCAAGTTTCTGTTGCGGTCACCTTTTCTTCAGGTGTTTCTTTTGCACTTGTCTTTTCCTTATTTTCCATATCTTAAGTCTGTTTTTTTCTAAAATCTATCTTATTTCTAACGTCTAATTTCTTACTTCAACTGCTCCAATTGACCGGTGAGTTTCAGCAGCGAGAGGTTTGCCACCTTATAGCGATAGTAGGCGTTCAGGTAACTGTTCATCGCCTCGCTGATGCGCATTTCGTCTTGAAGAACCACGGTCATTGAGGTCACGCCCTCCTTATATTGATAAGCTGTCACGTTGTAAACGTCCTGCGCCAGCGTGTAGTTGTCGTACTGCTTTTTGTAGTTGCGTTGGCAGTTGTTCACCTCACTCACGGCGTTCATATAGTTGGCTTGCAGTTGCTTGTATGCGTCTTCATAGCCGAGGCGTGCGCTTTCTTCCTCTGCCTTGGCTTTTTTGATTTTCGAGCGTTTTCCGAATCCGTCGAAGATGGGCACTCTCACCTGTATGCCGATGCCGTTGGAGCCATACCAGTGATTTGAATCGCCAGAGCGGAACCAGTTTTCAAACTTATCGGTGTAGGCTGAATACATCAAGTTGCCTGTCAGGCTCACTGTTGGCAAGTAGGCGTCTTTCGCAAGTTTGGTCTGTTTTTGTGCAAGCACCTTCTTTTGGTCGAGCAGTTGGAGTTCATACAAGCCCGTGTTGAGTCCGCAAGCGTTCACCTCGTCAATCTGCCCTGGGTTGATGTCGGTCACCTTGATTTCCTTTTCGGCAGGATAGTCGATGATGAATTTGAGCATGGTGTATTGCTGTTGGAGCATGGAAAGGGCGTTGTCGCGCTGCACGGTGAGGTCTTCAATATTGAAGTTCACACGCTTCACGTCCACCTCAAGGCTCATTTGATTGTCGTAAAAGGCTTGGGTGATGTTGCGGAGTTCTTCCAGTCGCTTGATATTGTCGTTCACCAGTCTAATCTGCTCCAAAGTGTTTTGCGCCATATAGTAGGTTTGGGCAGTCTGCATGATGATGTCCTCGCGTGCCTTCTCGTAAGAGAGTTGGTTGAGTCGGTCGGCAATCTTCGACACCTCCACAGCCGTACGCGCCATTTGGTTGTAGATGGGCATTTGGAGTTGCAAGCCGATAGCGGCATTATACTGGAGGGTTTTAGTCACATTGTATGCCTTACCGTATGCCCTGCCATCGGTCACCGATACTGGTGGTGCAAAATTGTCGTTGATTTGTGCCACAGCGTTCACCTGTGGCAACAGTTTGGCTTGATTCTCGCTAATGGAGATTTTTCCCTTCACTATCTCGTTACGGCTTCGCTGGAGCGACAAATTGTTGTCAACAGCCATCTCCAAACACTGGCTCAATGTGAGCGTCTCCTGTGCGTTCACCGTGGTGAAAGCGCCGAGAGCGAGACAAAAATACAAAGCAAATTTCATTTCCTTTTTGATAATATATAATACCTATTTATAATCACGCAACATTTCTATCTTATTATCATGAGCACCTGCGTATCCTCACTTTCACAAGCGGCATCGCGCGAGTGGCTCAAAAAAAGTGCCATGTATGAATCTTCGTTTTCTCAAAGTGTTGCGCTGCTAAAAGAGCGAAAAATCATAATGACCTCGCAAAAGTACATAAAAACAAATGAACAAAACCCGCAAACCGAGTATTCAACCAAAAGCAAGCATTTTTGGACAAATTATTAACCTAACTATTAATGTTTTTCCATTTTTTTGCTTATTTTTGCACTAAATACCCATCGGGTAGAAAAGTGAAATCATATTTATTAACTTTAACTAATCAAGCCTATGCGTATCTGTAGAAAATGTGGTGCACAAGTTGCCGACGGAGTGATGGCATGTCCACAATGTGGCGCACCAATGATCGAACCTCCCAAAACTCCACAACAAGATGTAGAGCAAAACAAAGTGATGGCGGTGCTCGCCTATTTTGGCATTCTGGTTTTGATTCCGATTTTAGCAGCCAAAGAATCAAAATTTGCCCGATTCCACGCCAACCAAGGTCTCATTCTCCTGATTACAGGTGTGGCTTACTCCATTTTTGTGCAAGTGGTCATCAAAATCGTGGCATTCATCTCCTACGCGCTTGCCGGCATAGTGGGCATTGCATTAGGTTTGGCATGGCTTCTCCTATTGGTTTTAGCCATCATCGGCATCATCAACGCCGTGAAGGGTGAATTCAAACAGCTCCCCCTCATCGGCCAATTCCAAATCCTGAAATAATCCCAGCAGTAAATCATTGAATAGTCAATCTATTAGGAGTGGTAGATAAGTTCAAACACAACTTCTCTACCACTCCTTCCTCTATCCCCCTCCCCAAAAACAGGCATAGATCGTAATTTAGAAAGGGCTCAGTGGATAAAAACTGGGGGCACAGAAACAAAACCTGGTAGGGACGTGATACTTCACGTCCGCCCATAATTGCAATACAATATTGAGCATCAACCATTTGGAGCGGATGCGAAGTATCGCATCCCTACCATGAAAAATCGTTTTTGGAAAGTTGATACAACCAAGAAATCATGTTTTTGATTCCATTCACGATTCGGCAACAATGCTTGATCTATCCCCAGAAATTTTCCACTGAGCCTTAGAAAGCCACACAAATCGAATAATTCGAAATCTTAATAACCCAAGCAAAATCTAACATCTAATTTCTAACGTCTAATTTCTTCTTTTTTCTTTTTAATGTGATTTGAGAAATATTATTTTTTGATTGTTTTGAGCAAAATGAATCTCTTTTGTTATCTTTGCATTAATTATTATGAAATTCAGTATTAACAGATAAAAAAGAAGATTTATGAATTTTGTAAAACCATTGATTATGGCTTCTATGATGGCTGTAACCGCTACTGGCGCACACGCCGCAGCGAAGTTTACGCCTGAGTTGCTCAACTCACTCGGTCGCGTGAGCGATGCGCAAGTGTCGCCCGACGGCAAGAAAGTGCTTTATGGTGTTAGCACTCCTAACATTGAGAACAACAACAGCAACCGCGAGTTGTGGGTAATGGACATCAACGGCAAAAACGCTGTGCAAATCACCAACTCCGAGAAAAGCGAAACCAACGCTGTGTGGTTTGAGGGTGGCAAGAAGATTGCTTTCGCCTACCCTAACGAAAAAGGCGTGAACCAGATGTGGGTGATGAACGCCGACGGCACCGACCGCCGTTGCGTGTCGAACATGGAAAAGGGCATTGAGGGCTTCGTTCTCAGTCCCGATGAAAAGAAGGTGATTATCGTTTCAACTGTGAAGTATGGCGAAACCACCCAAGACCGCTATCCCGACCTGAAGAAAACCGATGGCCGCATCATCGACGATTTGATGTATCGCCACTGGAACGAATGGACCGCCGAAATTCCTCATCCTTTCGTGGGCGAATTTAACGGCAGCGAGGTGACCGCATTAAAAGACGTGATCGAAGGCACTCAGTTTGAATCACCTATGCGTCCTTGGGGTGGTGTTGAGCAGTTGGCTTGGCTCCCCGACAGCAAGAGCCTGATTTATGTGTGCCGCAAGAAAACCGGCAAGGAATACGCCATTTCCACCAACAGCGACCTCTATCAATACGACATCGCAACTGGCGATACCAAGAATCTGACCGAGGGCATGATGGGTTACGACAACAATCCTGCCGTGTCGAAGAGTGGTAAAATCGCTTGGCTCTCAATGGAGCACGATGGCTACGAGGCTGACAAAAACCGTATCTTCATGCTCGACGGCGACAAGAAAGTGGACCTCACCGCCGACTGGGATTACAGCGTGGACTTCATCACTTGGTCGCCCGACGAAAAGTATATCTATTTCATCTGCCCTTACCAAGGCACCATGCCTATTTTCCGCATGAATGTGGCTAATCGCAAAGTGGAACAAGTGGCTGGCGGACAGTACGACTACGACGGTCTGCAATTTGCAGGCAAAGACTTGCTCATCACATGCCGCCACTCTTTCCTTGAGCCTAACGAGGTGTATAGTTTCAAGGTGGGCAAAGAACCTGTGAAACTCTCAAGTGTGACCGACCCAATCATGAACACGCTCGGCGATGTGAAGTGCGAGAAGATGATGATTCCTACCACCGACGGCAAGATGATGACCACTTGGGTGCTCCTGCCTCCAAACTTCGACCCTAACAAGAAATACCCATCACTCCTGTTCTGCGAGGGTGGACCTCAATCTCCTGTAAGCCAATTCTGGAGTTATCGTTGGAACCTCCGCATCATGGCAGAAAACGGCTATGTGGTGTTCGCTCCTAACCGTCGCGGTCTGCCTGGCTTCGGCACCGAATGGAATGCGCAAATCTCTGGCGACTACTCTGGTCAGTGCATGAAGGACTACCTGAGCGCAGCCGACTTTATGAAGGAAAAACCTTACATCGACGGCGACCATATGGGTGCTGTGGGTGCAAGTTTTGGTGGATATTCAGTTTACTGGCTTGCTGGCAACCACCAGAAGCGTTTCGCTTGCTTCCTCTCACACGCTGGTATCTTCGACCTTCGCGCTCAATACTGCGAAACCGAAGAATTGTGGTTCGTGAACTGGGACCTCGGTGGTGCACCTTGGGATAAGAACAACGAAGTGGCTATGCGCAGTTACCGTGAAGCCGACCCTAAGAACTACGTTCAGAACTGGGACACCCCAATCCTCGTGGTGACTGGCGAAAACGACTTCCGTATCTCTTACAGCCAAACTATGCAAGCCTTCAACGCAGCAAGAATGCGTGGCATCCCTGCTCGCATGGTGCTCTTCCCAAGCGAATGTCACTGGGTGACCAAGCCACAAAACAGCATTCTCTGGCAGCGCGAATATTTCCGCTGGCTCGACCAATGGCTTAAAAAATAATTTCCCAAGAAATTAGAAATCAGATGTTAGAAGTTAGAGATTAGAAGCCAATTTCTCCGAGTGCTCCGAGTACTCCGAGTGCTCTAAAAAATAATTTCTATCCCCATATCCCACAAGAGGGCCGCAAAACCAAGCGGCTCTCTTTTTTGTTTCCGCTCACAAATGTGCAAAAAAATGGTTTTAATTCCTATGCTGGAGAGGTCGAGGAATTTGGTGGCGTGGGGGAAAATATGTAACTTTACAGGTGACTAATTTTTAACCCTATTTTATCACTAAATCAACCAATTAAGAAGATATGAAAAAGGCAATTATCGTGATGGCTATGCTGCTCGTGGTGGGGCAAGCATGGGCTTGGAAACCAAAATTTGTGAGCCATACGCGCCACAGCCAAGCGGTGTGACCGACATCGCCACCAGCAAGACTGTGAAAAGCGTTCGCTACTACAACCTTGCCGGCATGGAGAGCGCCACCCCATTCAGCGGTGTGAACATCGCCATAACCACCTATACCGACGGCACCACCACCTCAAGCAAAGTAATCAAATAACAAAAAACGACAACACCATAGTGTAGGGACATGCCTTGGCATGTTTACAATGCGTTGATACATTGCCGATTGCATTGAAACATGCCAAAGGTTTGCACAAGCAAATGAAAATCACTAATTTTGTAGTTAATTATCAAAACTCTAAAAAAGTGAGCAACAACCCATTCATAAGTTTCAAAGAAAATCACCCAGTGCTGACCAATTTCGTGCTGGTGATGGTCACTCTTGTAGCGTGCCTCTACGCTTGCTACATTTCATTAGACATCTTCACCGACCACGGCAACCAAACCAAGGTGCCCGATGTGAGGTGGAAACTCATCGACCAAGCCATCGATATTCTTGAAGACGCTGGTTTGAACTACACCATCGACTCCATCTACAACGAGGATTACGCTCCTGGCGTGGTCACCGACCAAAGTCCAAATGCTGGTTCGTCGGTGAAGTTCGCACGTCCTATATTACTGACAATGAACTGCCTCTATCCTCCACAAGTGGAAATTCCTAAAGATATTACCGACATGGCAGGCACCGATGGTGTGACCACGCTCAAAACGCTCGGTTTCCGACATGTGACCACCGACACCGTGCCAAGCGAAATGCAGGGCTTGATTATTGAGGTGAGAGTGAATGGACGCTCCGTGGAAGGTGGCACTAAAGCCGCCCTCAACTCCAAGATTGTGGTTTCGATTGGCGACGGTTCTGTTGATGCCATTGAATTCGACCCTCTGGGCTCACAGCGCGACTCCCTCATCAAGCAGAAGATTAAGAGTGGAGAATTCCAAATCATCACCGACTCGCTCGGCAACACACATCTTGTTCCACGCTCTAAACGATAATATGGCAGAAGAATTTACCGATATAGAAGATTTTGACATCAGTTGCCATTCCGAAATCCAGCAAGATTTCAGCGACCCCGATTTCAGCGAAAATGGCACAGACTACTGGGAACACTACCGCTTTGAGGTAGAAAAAGGGCAAGTGCTTTTGCGTATCGACAAATACCTTGTGGAGCGCATCAAGGGCACTTCGAGAAACCGTATTCAAAACGCAGCCGAAGCGCAGTGTATTCGCGTGAACGGCAAGCCCGTGAAGTCGAACTACCGCGTGCACCACGGCGAAATCATCACCGTGGTGATGGACCGCCCACGCTACGAAAATGAGATTATAGCACAAGACATCCCCATCGACATCGTGTATGAAGACGATGCGTTGCTGGTGGTGAACAAGCCTGCCGGCATGTGCGTGCACCCAGGCCACGGCAATTACGATGGCACGCTGGTCAACGCCCTGGCATGGCACTTCAAGGACAATCCAGATTACGATGTGACCGACCCACGAATGGGGCTCGTTCACCGCATCGATAAAGACACCTCCGGGCTGCTGGTGGTGGCCAAAACGCCCAACGCCAAGACCTCGCTCGGCAAGCAGTTTTTCAACAAAACCACCAAGCGACAGTATGTGGCTGTGGTGTGGGGCACGATGAAGGAGATGGACGGTACCATCACCGGACATGTGGGACGCAGCCTCCGCGACCGTCTGCAAATGTGCGTGTTCCCCGATGGTGAGCACGGCAAGCACGCCGTCACCCACTACCATACGCTTGAAAACCTCGCGCATGTGGCTGTGGTGCGATGCCAACTCGAAACGGGCCGCACCCACCAGATTCGTGTGCACATGAAGCATATCGGTCACCCGCTTTTCAACGATGCCCGCTACGGCGGCGACAAAGTGCTGCGAGGCAACACATCGAGCCACTACGCGCAGTTCATTCACCACTGCTTTGAGGTGTGTCCACGCCAAGCGCTTCACGCCAAGACGCTCGGTTTCGTGCACCCCGTCACCAATCAGCAAATGGACTTCGACAGCGAAATCCCTGCCGACATGACCGAACTGATTCAGCGTTGGCGCAACTATGCGGAAAGTTTGGCAACCAAATAAAAAAAACATAAGTGTAAGCCCCACAGGGTTTGCACTTTTTGGTTTAAATCCATCTATATCAATCGTTTCCAAATTGACGAAGCAAAACGAAACGCCCAGAATTCAGAAATCTTTTAACATTTCTAACTTAATGTTGTATAAATTAACTACATTTTTGCGCCACTTTTCGTGCCAAAGTGATAATTTTGCAATGATTAAAACCCAAATCGGTCATTAGGCCCCTAATAACCGATTTGGGTTAAAACTGAATTACAACAACAGAAAAAAAATAAACTATTTGCAACTATGGCAGATTCTGTAAACATTAGAGAATTAAACGACTTGATTGCAAGCAAACGCAATTTCATCGACGCAATCATTCAGGGTATGGACCAAACAATCGTGGGTCAGAAGCACCTTGTGGATTCGCTGTTGATTGCCCTTTTGGCTAATGGTCATATCCTGCTCGAAGGTGTGCCTGGTTTGGCTAAGACACTTGCTATCAAGACCCTCGCATCAATCATCGATGCTAAATATAGCCGTATCCAGTTCACCCCCGACCTTCTCCCTGCCGATGTGGTGGGCACCATGGTGTATAGCGTGCAAAAGGAGAAATTCGAGGTGAAGCAAGGTCCGGTGTTCGCCAACTTCGTTTTGGCAGATGAAATCAACCGTGCGCCAGCCAAGGTGCAGAGTGCGCTGCTCGAAGCCATGCAGGAGCGCCAAGTGACCATCGGCGACCGCACCTTCAAACTCGACGACCCATTCTTGGTGATGGCTACCCAAAACCCTATCGAGCAGGAAGGCACCTACCCTCTGCCTGAGGCACAGGTCGACCGTTTCTTGATGAAAGTGGTGATTGGCTACCCCAACAAAGAGGAGGAAAAGCAAATCATACGCATGAACATTGCTCCAACCAAGCAGAATGTTCAGCCTCTCATCACTCCACGCGACATTGTGGAAGTGCGCGACATCGTGAACAAAATCTACATCGACGAGAAAATCGAACGCTACATCGTAGATATCGTGTTTGCCACCCGCTTCCCTTCCGACTACGGATTAAACGAGTTGAAGAGCATCATTTCATTTGGTGCCTCACCTCGTGCAAGCATCAGCATGGCACTCGCTGCACGCGCCTACGCATTCCTGCGTGGCCGTGGCTATGTGATTCCTGAAGATGTGCGCGCCGTGTGCCACGATGTGATGCGTCACCGTATCGGTCTGTCGTACGAAGCCGAGGCCAACAACATCGGAGCCGATGAGGTGATTAGCCAAATCCTCGACAAGGTGGCTGTGCCCTAATCCATAAGGCTATGCCTCCCACATTCATCCAACCATTACAGAAAGGTGCATGATGGACAAGAGTGAATTATTAAAGAAAGTCAGGAAAATAGAAATCAAGGCGAAAGGCCTGTCGCAAAACATTTTCGCTGGAGAATACCACTCCGCCTTCAAGGGGCGTGGTATGACCTTTAGCGAGGTGCGTGAATACCAATACGGCGACGATGTGCGCGACATCGACTGGAATGTGACCGCACGCCAAAACCACCCCTACATCAAGGTGTATGAGGAGGAGCGCGAACTCACCGTGATGCTGCTCGTGGACGTGTCGGGCAGCAAGGACTTCGGCGCTGTGGGCGAAACAAAGCGCGACATGATGGCAGAAATAGCCGCCACACTCGCTTTCTCCGCCATCGAAAACAACGATAAGGTGGGCGTGATTCTGTTTAGCGACAAAATCGAGAAGTTCATCCCCCCAAAAAAGGGACGAAAGCACATTTTACTCGTGATTAGCACCCTGCTCGACTTCAAACCCGAAAACAAGGGTACCGATGTGAATTGCGCTCTCGAATTTCTCACCAGCGGCATCAAAAAACGCTGCACCTCTTTCCTTGTGAGCGACTTCATCGATGAGGGCGATTACAGCAAGGCTCTTTCCATTGCCAACAATAAGCACGACCTCATTGCCGTGCAGGTGTACGACAAGCGTGAGATGCAACTGCCCGATGTGGGGCTGATGCGTGTTTACGATGCCGAGACCGGTGAGGAGCGATGGATCAACACCAGTTCAAAGAAGGTGCGCGAAACCTATCAGCGGTGGTGGTACCAGCGCCAACTGAAAATGAGCGAAAAACTCCAGCACAGCCGTGTGGATTTAGCGTCGATTGCCACCGATGAAGACTACACGAAAGCACTGCTTGCGCTGTTCAAGCGCAGAGGTGTGGCTCGCTGAACGCCTATTTCCCCAACGCATTTTTTCTGATAGAGATATAGAAAGCAACAACTGATGAATAGTAGATTCATAACATATATATGCCTGGCGTGTTTGCTCTTTCCATTTGGAATGAAAGCAAAAAACGAGAATGCGCTCATTTCCAAGGCAGAGCTCACCAATCGCCACATCGTGATGGGCGACACCACCAGCATGAGGCTGGAAATCGTGCAGCCCAAGAATGTGGTGGCAATGGCTGGACTGGAGGTGAAAGACTCGGTCAGCAGCGTGGTGGAACTTGGCGACATCATTGCGTGCGACACCATCGACTTGGGCAACAACCGCATTCAAATCAATGCCACCTACATCGTTCAGGCATTCGATTCGGGCGAATGGCACCTCAACCCTGCCCTTGTGATTGAGCCCGACACCATTCGATGCGACATTCCTTTGGTCATCAAGGTAAGCCCCGTGAAGGTGGACCCGAATGGCGACATCAAGGATTTCGCGCCAGTTTTCGAGCCCATACGCAAATTGCTCGACTATGTGCCCAACTGGGTGGTGAGCCTCTGGTGGGTGTGGGTGCTGATTTTGGCAGCTGCGGCTCTGCTTTTCGCCTACTTCAAATGGTGGCGCAAGGGCAAGAACCCACTGAAGCGAGTGAAGAAGCGACTCCCACCTTACGAAGAGGCGGTGGAACGCCTGCATATGCTCAAGGGTATGCAACTGTGGCAAAACGGACGCGAAAAGGACTATTACACAGGCTTGACCGACATTCTGCGTGAATACATCGACCGCCGATTCGGCGTAAATGCCGTGGAAATGACTTCAAGCGAGATTATCGACGCGCTGAAGCACAACAGCGAAACCCAACTCGTCAACGACCAGTTGAGCGAAATCCTTGCCGTTGCCGACTTTGTGAAATTCGCCAGTCAGCGTCCTCTCGCCGACGACAACGAACGTTCATTCCAGCGTGCCGTCAACTTTGTGAACGCCACAAAGCCACAGCCTGTGACCGACAATAATAAGACTTCAAAAACCAACAATAAGGAGGGCAAGAAATGATGAACTTAGCACACCCAGGCTACTTGTGGCTATTCCTGCTGTTCATACCGCTCATTGCGTGGTATGTATGGAGCCAGCGTAAGGCTAATCCAAGTATGCGCATGTCGTCGATTAGTGCCTTCAAGGGACTTTCCACCAGTTGGAAGGTGTATGTGAAGCACTTCTCGTTTGTGCTGAAACTTGCAGCCCTTTCGTGCCTGATTATCATCTTGTGCCGCCCACAGACCTACGACAAATGGTCGATGAGCGACACCGAGGGCACCGACATTGTGATGGCTATCGACATTTCAGCCAGTATGCTCTCGCGCGACCTTCAACCCGACCGTCTTGAGGCCGCCAAGAAGGTGGCAAGCGATTTTGTGGCGAAGCGTGAAAGCGACAACATCGGTCTGGTGATTTTTGCTGGTGAAGGTTTCACACTCCTTCCCATGACCACCCATCAGGCCACGCTGCTCAACACCATTCACGAAATCAGCATCAATATGCTCGATGCCGACGGCACCGCCATTGGCGACGGTATTGCCACCGCCATCAACCGTATTAAGGACGGCAAGGCGAAGTCGAAAAGCATTATTCTGCTCACCGACGGCACCAACAATTCTGGCGTGGTGGCACCGCTCACCGCTGCCGAGATTGCGCAGAAAGAGGGCATTCGCATCTATACCATTGGTCTTGGCACTCGTGGCACAGCCGAAACGCCATACGCACAAGGCTTCGGCGGCGAATTGCTCTACAAGCCTATGCCTGTGACCATCGACGAGGAATCGCTCAAGAAAGTGGCACAAATGACTGGCGGCAAATATTTCCGTGCCACCGACAACGATGTGCTCACCAGCATATTCAACGAAATTGACAAACTGGAGAAAACGAAAATCGACGTAAAGAACTTCACCAACACTCAAGACAATTACATGCCATGGGCATGGGCGTTGCTCTTGCTCGTGCTGCTGAATCTCACTATCAGCTACACCGTGCTACGTCGCATTCCATAATGGTTTTCTTACAGTTAACATTATAATATAATAAAGAAAGATAAAGGTTTTGGCTATGTTTAGTTTTGCTAATCCCGAATATTTATATCTCCTTTTGCTGCTCCCCATAGTGGCTGGCTTGTTTTGGCTCTCTCAACGTGCCAAAGCGAAGAAAATCGCCAAGTTTGGCCGCGCTGGAGTGGTGAAGGAGCTCATGCCTGAGCAGTCGAAATACAAGCCTTGGATTAGGCTGACGGTGGAACTGGTGCTTTTAGCCACCATCGTGGTGATTCTGGCACGCCCTCGTGGTGGCGCACAGGAAACCAACACCACCATGAAGGGCATTGAGGTGATGATTTGCCTCGATGTGTCAAACTCCATGAATGCGGCAAGTGACGACGACGCTCCCGATGTGAGCCGCCTACAACGCTCGAAACAGGTGCTTGAAAAACTCATCGATCGCATCACCGGCAACAAGGTGGGACTGATTGTGTTTGCAGGCAACGCCTATATGCAGATGCCTATCACTGGCGATGCGCAGAGTGCGAAAATGTATCTCTCCAGCATCAACACCGACATGGTTCCAACCCAAGGCACCGCCATCGGTGCAGCCATCAATATGGCGTGCCAATGCTTTTCGAGCAATCCTCGCACACAAAAAACGATTATCGTCATCACCGATGGCGAGAACTTTGAAGACGATGCCGTGAGCAGTGCAGAAGACGCGCGCAAGAAGGGCATCAGCGTGAATGTGGTGGGTATCGGCTCGGTGAACGGCTCGCCTGTGCCTACTGCCGACGGCGAGGTGCTGACCGACGAGAACGGCAGCCCTGCCATTTCTAAACTCAACGAAAAAGGCGCGATGGAAATTGCCAAGGGTGGCAAGGGCGTGTATGTGAACGGTGCGGCAAGCGATGCCGTGGATGCGCTCAACGACCAGTTGATGAAGCTCTCGAAAACCGATCTCGGCAGTTACAACTATTCACTTGAAAGCGAGTTGTTCCCCATTTTCGCTTGGATTGCGTTTATGCTACTGATTGCCGAACTGTTTATCCTCGACCGCAAGAACCCAATCTTGAAGCGATTCAATTTCTTCACCAAAAAAGAGCAAAAGAAATGAAATATTCAACTATATATATAGTATTGTCGGTGATGTCGCTCACTTGGCTTTGCACTTGCTCCAGCCACAACGATGGCAATAAGACTGCCGAAAGCACTAAAGCGGAGCGCAACTTCATTGTGGAAGGCAACGAGCAGTATGCCCAAGGCAATTACACCGAAGCAGAAGCCGCCTACCGCAAAGCCCTGACGGAAAACCCTAATTCCGCCATGGCGCAATTCAACCTTGCCAGCGCTCTGCTGCGCCAGGACCCTAAAATGGGGAAAAACGCCCCTGCGCCAGTTCAACCCCAGCAAACCGACACCACCCAGCAAGAGCAAATGAGCGAACAACTACAACACGCTGTCGAAATTCTGAAAAGCCTTGTGGAAAGCAGCACCGAACCTGCCGTAGTGAGTGTGGCAGCCTACGATTTGGGCAACATTTCCTACAAGCAGCAAGACTATGGTCAAGCCATTGAATGCTACAAGGAGGCGCTTCGCAAAAATCCGAAATACGACGACGCAAGATACAACCTGCGTATGGCTCAACTGAAACAGAAAGACAAGAACAAGAATCAAAACAAAAATCAAGATAAGAACAAGGACAAGAATAAAGACCAGAATAAGGATAAAAACAAGGATAAGCAAAACAAAGATAAAAAGGACCAAAATAAGGACCAAGACAAAAATCAAGATAAGCAAAACCAACAACAACAGCAGCAACAGCAGCAAAAAGGCGGTATGAGCCAGCAAAACATGGAGCAAATTTTGCGCACCATGCAGAATCAGGAAAACGCTACCCAGCAGCGAGTGAACGCCGCAAGAGCCAAGCAGCAGCAAGGTGAGCGCGCTCGCACACGCAACAAGTGGTAATCCCCCACCGCCACAGCGCGTATCCGCTTTTTATCACACTACTTTTTTTTTGATGATGAAATTATTCAAACATATAATCTACATAGCATTAGCGATTCTGATTTCCGCGCCAGCGCTTGCCCAACGACTTGAATATGTGGGCGGTGGCAACATGGGCGGAAATAAGTTTCAACTGGTGTACCAACTTTCCGGTGTGTCGAGCCCCGGCACTTTCAACGCACCGAGCGTTGAAGGCGCTAAGAAACTCTATCAGTCGGGCGCGCAAGCCATCGGTTCAAGTTCAAGCACCACGATAGTGAACGGCAAGGTGATTGAGCACAGCAGCGGCAATGTGTATCGCTACACCGTCACTTTCAAGGCTGAGAAGGAAGGTCGCTTGACTGTAAGCAAAGCCTCTGTAAATGTGGGCGGTAAGCATATCACAGCAAAAGGTTTTCAAATGAATGTGAGCAAGGGCGAACGCCAACAGCAAACCCCACAATCCATCATGAGCCAACTCAGAGGCAGGGGCGTGAACGCCGAAGACCCATTCTCGCAAGGCGAGGAAAAGTCGGTCACTGCCAACGACCTATTCGTGAAAATCGAGATGTCGAAATCGCGCGTTTACGAGCAGCAAGCCGTGGTGTGCACCGTGAAACTCTACACCAAGTTCCCTATCAAGGAATTTATGCCGCTCCAGCAGCCTGAATACACAGGCTTCCTGATTGAAGACATCACACCAAAAATGGCTGGCACGGCACGAGTGGAAAACTACCACGGGCAAAACTACTACACCGCCATTCTGCGCAAGAGCATTCTCTATCCTCAAAAGTCGGGCACACTGACCATCAATTCTGGCGAATTTGATGTGATTCCGGTGCAGCGCAGAGTGTATGTGGGGCTCAACAGCGCTATTGCCGTGCCTGTTGATGGCGATAAGTTGCGCATCAAGAGCAACAGCGCATCGGTTCACATCACCCCTCTCCCCTCTCCACGCCCCGCGGGCTTTACCGGTGCTGTGGGTGAGTTCTCCATTAAAGATGCCATCACTCCAGCCAATCTGAAGACTTTCGCCACCGCCAACTACACCGTCACTGTGACCGGTAGCGGCAATATCAAATACATCAAAGCCCCCACCATCGGCTTCCCGAAGGAATTTGACACGTTCGACCCTCAAAACGACATCAAGACGGCTTCTGAAGGCGACGATGTGAAAGGCAGCATCAAATTCACCTACCAGTTCATTCCACAGCAAGTGGGCGTTTTTAGCATCGCCGAAAGCGAGTTTGTGTATTTCAACCCCAACACCGAAAAATACGAAACGCTGAAACTCCCTGCCCACAAACTCACCATAGCCAAAGGCAACGGACAGCCCTCGAATGCAAATGCCGACGGCGAACGAATGACCGACATTCACCCTGTGCACAGTGGCGACATGAATTTGAGCAAGTCGCACACGCTGCTGCTCGACACCTTCGGCTACTGGCTGCTGATTCTCGTGCCGCTTTTCGCATTTGTGGGCATTCTCATCTATTACCGCAAACTGGTGAAGGGGCGCACTAATGTGCAACTCATGCGAGTGAAGCGCGCAAGCAAGGTGGCCCAACGCCGCTTGAAGCAGGCTAAAAAACACATGCTTGCCAACAACAGCACCGCTTTCTACGCCGAGGTGCTCACTGCTTCGTGGGGCTATCTGAGCGACAAATTAGGTATTCCTGTGTCGGAACTCAGCAAGGAGAACATTGATGCCGAACTGGAGAATTACGGCGTAGATGCCACACTCCGTGCCAAGATGCTTTCGCTGCTTGAGAAGTGCGAGTTTGCCCAATATGCTCCCGAACTGAGCGGCAACGATATGCACACTGTGTTTGATGAGGCTGCCTCCGTTATGGACCAACTGGAAAATGTGAAACGCAAAAAAACTGTTGCAAAATGAAAAAATCGCTCATTCTGCTGATTTCAGCTTTTATATATACTGTGATGGCTACTGCCGCCACCACCGACAATGCCGATAGCGCCTACAACCAAAAGTGCTATCAAGATGCCATCAAAATCTACGAGGCGCAAGCCCAGGAAAGCGGCACCTCGTCGGATTTGTACTATAATTTAGGGTGCGCCCACTATAAGATGCAGAATGTGCCACAAGCCATTCTTTACTTTGAGCGCGCGCTGGTGCTCGATCCTTCGAACGCCGACGCAAGAGCCAACCTGCAATTTGTGCGCGAGAAATCGCAAATCGAGGAATACACCTCCGACAGTTTTTTAACCGACCTTTTCCAGTCGAGTGTGAGCCAACTGTCGAGCAACACTTGGGCTATTATCTCCGCCATCGTGTTTGTGATGCTGCTGCTTGCCATTGCCGCCTACATATTTATGAACAGCATCCTGTGTCGTAAAATCGGTTTCTTCGGTGCTGGCATTCTGCTGGTGGTGTTTATCACCACTATGGCATTTGCTTTTTATCAGCGTTCGGTGGCAGTAAATCACACCGATGCGATTGTGATGCCACAAACCGCCACCCTCAGCACCGCCCCTCACGCCCCATCAGAAAAAGAGGTGGCTTTCAAGCTCAAAGGCGGCACAAAGGTGAGCATCGCCGATTCTGTGGTCACCGCTGGCAAACCTGTGGTGGTTTGGTACAAAGTGGAATCGGCACACCACGAACCTGCGTGGATTAATTCAGTTGACGTTAAAAAAATCTGAGAAATATGCTTGAATACCTGAAGCAACTTGATGCCGAACTGCTCTGCACGCTCAACGGCTGGAACTGCCCCTACGCCGACCAACTGATGTGGCTGGTTTCCGGGAAGTTTTCCTCGGCACTCATCATCATTGTGCTGCTGGCACTCTTGGCGCGCCACCGCTCTTGGCGTGGCATTCTCACGTTCGTAATCATGACGGCTCTGGTGGTGCTGCTTGCCGACCGCATTTCGTCGGGCATCATCAAGCCCATAGTGGAGCGATTGCGCCCCACCCACGACCCCGATTTGCAAAACATCGTGCATGTGGTGAACGGCTACCGTGGCGGACTTTACGGCTTCGTTTCGAGCCATGCCGCCAACCTGTTTGGCATAGCCACACTCATCAGCCTTGTGCTGCGAAACCGTGGCTCTTGGCTTGCGATGATGGCATGGGCGGCAATAGTGGCCTACAGCCGCATCTATCTTGGTGTGCATTACCCAGGCGACATTCTCGGTGGCACGGTAATTGGCATAGGCGTGGCATTTTTTGTGTTTTGGATATGGAAAAGGCTCTCAAAAAAATGGGCTATTCCAGCCCCAGATGCTCTGTTGAGCCAAACCGACGCAAAAATTATCAATTTCGCCATTGTGTTTAACTTGCTGATAATCGCCATTATCGCAGTATTTAAAAGCTTTTGACGAAAAATAACACGCAAAATATTTTGCAATCTCCAATTTTTGTGATAATTTTATAGCATAAAATAAAACCATTTATTAACTAATTTAATTTACATAATCATGCCAAAAACAATTCCTTTTAAAGAACTACGTCGCATCAAAGACAGTTTACCTGAAGGTTCAATCCACAGAATTGCGGATAAGTTGAACATGACAGACCAATCAGTTCGTAACTATTTCGGAGGTTCAAATTATGAATACGGCACCAATATGGGCGTTCACATTGAGCCAGGTCCCGATGGTGGTTATGTAGTTCTCGACGATACAAAAATTTTAGATATGGCCCTCGAAATTCTTGGACAGAAGGAGGAAGCCTAAAAGTTGACAACAAGAAAGAATAATAGCATGGGGCCAAACATTAAATTGAATGTGCGAGGTTCCATGCTTTTTTATATCTACAATACATTTATATATTCATCACTTTTCACTTAAATCATCATGGCATCAACTCAAAGCAACAACAACGATCCCAATCGTCTTATCACACTTGCCATTCACACCTACGACCGGGCTGTGATTCTCAAATTCCAACTTGAGCAAGCTGGTATCACTGCTGTTCTCCACAATGTGAACCTGTCGGAGCCGGTGGTGTCGGCTGGCGTGCGTGTGCGCATCAGAGAAAAAGATTTGCCAAAAGCCTTGGCTGTGGTGGAAAGTGAACAGGCACCCAACAAAGCCGCGTTGAAAAACGACAGAAAGGTGCTCATTCCTGTGGATTTCAGCGACTATTCCATCAAGAGCTGCATTGTGGGATTTGAATATGCCCGACGCTATCACGGTAGCGTGGTACTGCTGCACGCTTACATGAATGCCGAGCGCAAATTCACTCTGCCTTTCGGTAGCGACCGTTACGAACGCAGTGGCGACGACGACAACACACTTCGCGCTAAAGCACTCTTGGCAATGAAAAATCTCCGCTCCAAACTCGAAAAGATGATTGTGGACGGAAAATTGGCGAATGTGACGTTTGAAACGGCTGTGCGCGAGGGTGTGCCAGAGCATTGCGTGCTATCCTGCGCCGAGGAGGTGAAAGCGTGCCTCATAGTGATGGGCACCGCCGGCACCAGTCAGAAAGAGCGTGCCGCACTGGGCAGCGTGACGGCTGAAGTGCTCGACGCCTGCAAGTTCCCCATTATGGCAATTCCTAAAGACGCTGAAACCAGCCGACTTGCCAATGTGAAGAATGTGGCATTTTTCAGCAATCTTATTCCCAACGACCTGCTTTCATTCGACTTGTTCTCACACCTGCTTTCGGTGAACAAAATGAAGGTGAGCATCGTGCATATGGAGGAAAAGAAAAGCAATCAAAAATATACAAGGGAGGCCAAAGAGCAGATTATGAAATACTGCACCGAGCATTACACCCAGTGCGAATTTCAGATGACTGAAATGAAACTCAGCGACGACCTTGACGAGTTCAGAAAATTCACTGAGGAGAAAAAAATCGACCTCATTGTGATTCCTAACAAAAAAACGAATATCTTTGCACGACTGTTCAACCCAAGCATTGCGCACCGTGTGCTGTTTTCAAGCGACACGCCGCTGTTGGCAGTCCCCATACAATAAACCCAAATCGGTCATTAGGCCGTGTAAGGATTTTGTAGATTACTTCTTGCGGTCTTTCGGCTTCTTCTAAAACTCCGAAATACCACAAGCCCTAACGACCGATTTGGGATAAAGCGAAAGTTGATTATTTTACACAAAACACACACCTAACTTTTTTTTTTACTACGATGAAATTAAAAGCGTTTATCCTCGCAGCAGCTGCTGTGGCTTTTACGCCAGCAATCAGCACACAGGCTGCCACCGCAACACAAATTGTGGCTTTTCAAAAAGATGCTAAAGCCGCCCATGTGAAGCAAATGCACCGCGTGTTTGCTCTTTTAGGCAGCGGCAACTATGCCGGCGCATGGCAAGAGCAACTCAACCTCGAAAAAATGATGGCTGCCGACCACCAGGCATACGAGCGTGCGCTCTACCCTCTCTACGATTTGAGCAACGCCATGTTTATGGCTTGCCCATCGCGTCAGGGCGTGAGTATGCAGCAAGACCCGCTACAAGCCATTCAACTGGTGCGAAATGTGTATGTGCGTGGCGTGGGCATTGAGGATGCCAACAAGTTTCTTGGTGCCGACGACATCGAACTCTCTATCGACATCATCAAAAACATGGTGGAAAAGCAACTGATTGAGGATGTGAAAGCCACCCACACCGCTGATGCCTACCGCGAACTCCTGACCGTGCTCGACAACAATCATCCTGCCTACAAATATGCAGCCGAGCAAGTGGCAATTCTTGAATTTGACGAGAGTTGCAAAACCGTGGCTGGTTGCCACGCCTATCTTCGCAACTATCCCAATTCGCCATTGATTGAGAAGGCTAAGGCACAACTTCTAAAGTTGGAATTCACCCACGCCAAGGAGGTGAACGACGAGAAAACATGGAATAAATTTATCAGCGATTATCAGTTTGTGAGCGAGGCTTCCACACAAGTGGGCGAAGCAAGAAAAGCGTTGACGCACTTGCAGGAAACGCGCCTGTGCAACAAAGCCACTACGCTTGCCGAACTCGACGACTACGCATCGTCGCACCGCCGCTATGTGGCGAACCGTGTGTTTGTGGCTTATGATAATCTCGTGAATCTGCCCACACACTCCTACCGCTTCATGAGCCTGAAACTGAATTTCAACGGCTTTGTGGGTAGCGTAGATGAAACCATCACCGAAACATCTGGCACCGTTACGCTCAACCGCTACAAATTCAATGCGCAAGGATTGCTCACCGAGGCATACAACGGCCACACACGAGTGCTCACGCAATACACCTACGCCTACGATGCCAAGCACGGCTATTACTTGGTGGGGAAAAAGGAAAAGGGAAAGTCGTATGCCTACAAATGCACATACGGAGCCAACGGGCGCCTCTCTCGCATCACCTGCACCGATGGGCAAGTGATTAACTTCACCTACGATGCCGACGGTCGCATCACAGAGCGCAACGAGACCATTGCTGGTGGCAAAAACCGCAAGTCAACTTATAAAAGCGGAAAAATCCGTACCGAGAAAACGAGCGGAACACTGCTGAAATTCTTACGCTACGATGGCAGCCGTGCCACACAAATCACCTCTGAAAAGGGTAAAACAAAATATGTGTGGAACTACACCTACACCACCAACGAGAGCGGACAATGGACCCGCGTGGCCGCCACACTCAACGGCAAACCACGCCTCACCATCACCCGCACCTACCATTAATCAATGGAGGTGAGGATAAGAATCCAAATGGAGCAAAGCACAAAAAACACCGACGAGAGCAGGAAAAGTTGACGACGAATGAACGCGCGTTCCGCCTTTTGGAACGCGCCATTCATAAATGTGAATGCCGACATAAACAGGAAAAAGTCGTCGATATATCCCATCCAACCCACACGGTCGAGATCAAGTGGCATCACCAAATAAGCAATTGCCAACAGCATATACACCACACCCACAATGCGCAGCACCCTCAATGTTCGGGCAGAAATCATTTGATTCATATTTGTTATCTGGTTTTTGGAGCACTCAGAGCACTCGGATTAATCGGAGGCTTAGACCTCTAACTTCTAATTTCTAATTTCTAACTTCCAATCTCTTTCCATCCTTTTTGGAAAAAGGCTTGGTTGTAGTCGTTGGGGCGGAGGATTTCGCCGTCGTAAATCACAATGTCGATATCGATGGGCACTTGCTTGCGTGCGCGCATTTCTTCAGTGCGTCCCTCCGCTATTTCGTGTTGCTTGAGCAAGGCGTTGAGTTGCTCCAGCGGCACATCGGTATAACCTTGCGCCACAGCGTTGAGATAGGTGGAATCGCCATGAAGGGCTGTGGTAGAATAGAGCATCGAACTCCGTAGCGGAGCCAACACCCCTGTAAGCCAATCCATTGCCGCAACCATTTTTTCACGACGATTTTCCACATTGCTGGCAACGCTCAAAACCACCTCTTTCATTGTTGCACTCCTTTCATCGACAGGGCTATACGCTTGCGGTCGAGGTCAACCTCTATCACCTTCACGCGCACATGCTGACCGATATGCACCACTCGCGACGGATCGCTCACACGACGGTCGGAAAGATGCGAAATATGCACCAGTCCGTTTTCGTGAATGCCTATATCCACAAATGCGCCAAACTTGGTGATATTGGTCACCTTTCCATTCAGCACCATATCTTTGCGCAGGTCTTTGATGTCGTTGATGGAATCGTCGAACTCAAAAGTTTCAATCTCGCTTCGTGGGTCGCGACCCGGTTTGTCGAGTTCGCACATAATGTCGGCAAGCGTGGGAATACCCACTTTCTCGCTCACATAGTTCTTGATGTCAATGCTTGCGCGCTTCGCCTTGTCAGCCATCAATTCAGCCACCGTGCAACCGCAGTCGGCAGCCATTTGCTTCACTATGCTGTAACTTTCGGGGTGAACGGCAGAGTTGTCGAGCGGATTATCGCTTTCGGGCACGCGCAAGAAGCCTGCCGCTTGAGTGAAGGTTTTCTTACCCATTTTTGGCACATTCATGATGTCGGCGCGCGAACTGAATCCACCATTCTCGGCACGATAATTCACTATCTTTTCAGCCAACGCTGGTCCGAGACCAGAAACGTAGGTTAGTAATTCCTTACTCGCTGTGTTGATGTTCACGCCCACGCTGTTCACGCAACTCTCCACAGTGAATGTAAGTGCTTCTTTCAGTTTGTTTTGATCCACATCGTGCTGATACTGCCCCACGCCTATCGACTTTGGGTCAATCTTCACCAGTTCTGCCAATGGGTCGAGCAAGCGGCGGCCAATCGACACAGCACCACGCACCGTCACATCTTTATCGGGAAACTCATCGCGTGCAATCTTCGAGGCTGAATAGATGCTGGCACCGTTTTCGCTAACCACATACACATCCACCTTTCGACTGTGGCGCAGGCGCTTGAGGAAGCGTTCGGTCTCACGGCTCGCTGTGCCGTTGCCAAGCGAAATGGCATCGATGGCGTATTTCTCCACCAGTGCGCACACTTTTTCCGTGGCTCCGTCAATATCGTAGTTAGGTGCCGTGGGATATATCACATCGTGATGCAGCAAATTGCCATTCTCATCGAGGCAAACCACCTTGCAACCTGTGCGGAAACCAGGGTCAACTGCCAAAATGCGCTTATGCCCCAATGGTGGTGCGAAAAGTAACTGGCGTGCATTCTGCGCAAACATATCGATGGCCTCATCATCGGCTTTCGACTTTGACAGCGCGGCAAACTCTGTTTCGATAGATGGTTTCACAAGGCGCTTGAAACTGTCTTCCGCCGCTTCTTCCACCAGCATGGAGGCTTTTCCACTACCTTTCACCACTATACGGCAAATGTTGTCGATGGCGCGGTCGTCGTTAATGGCGATGCCCACCTTCAGGAATCCCTCCTTTTCGCCACGGCGAATGGCAAGGAGTTGGTGCGACGACACACGGCGCAGCGGCTGACTGTAGTCGTAATAATTCTCATAGTTACGGCCCTCTATCTCCTTCCCTTTCACAAAATGGGAATTGAGCACGGCATCGTGGCGGAAAGCACGGCGCACACTGTTGCGCACTGCCTCGCTCTCCGAAATCCATTCGGCAATGATGTCTTGCGCACCAGCGATGGCGGCATCCACATCAGGCACAGCATCGGAAAGGAATTGCTGTGCACGGCGTGAAATGTCGTCGGAGCGTTGCGCCATGATAATCTTCGCCAAAGGCTCCAGCCCTTTCTCGCGTGCCACCTCTGCCCTGGTGCGGCGCTTGGGCTTGTAAGGCAAATAAATGTCCTCCAAAGTGTTTGCGTCCCAACAGTTCAAAATCCTCACCGACAATTCCTCGGTGAGTTTTTCTTGCGCCTCGATACTCTTGATAATCGTGGCTTTACGCTTTTCAAGTTCGTTGTAGTAGTTGAGCCGTGTTTCCACCGACTGCACTGCTATTTCATCGAGTCCGCCAGTCACTTCTTTACGGTAGCGACTGATGAATGGAATACTGTTGTCGTCGTTGAGCAGCCCAACCGTTCCAGCCACTTGGTGAAGCGGAATATTGAGTTCTTGCGAGATGAGTTGTGATATTTTGTCAGCCATAACTTATGGTTATTTTTTCTTTTTAAGTGTGATAACGGTGATTTCGGGTTTCACGCCTATGCGCATAGGCACACCCACTTCACCCACACCCGTATTCACATATAATGATTCATCGCCATTGTGATACTCGCCGCGCCAATATGGCGAAATGAGCCGTGCCGGCGAGATTTCAACACCGAAGAAGCTAAACATCAGCTGCATGGCATGGGTATGCCCCGACAGCATCAAGTCGATATGCGCTGTGTCGGTGTAATTGTCCCAAACATACGGCACATGCTGGAGCACTATCTTATAGATATGGGGATTGGCGATTTGTGGATACACCTCACGCAGATAAGCGGGTATTTTCCAATGCGGCGGACGGAAACTATGCAGTCCCCCCACCACAATGCTATCGGCTCCACGATGCCGCGTGAATGTGGAATCGTCGCACACCGTCCACCCCATTTGCCGCTGCTTCGCCAATAAGTTCAGCGAATCGGCACGCCACTCCTGCTCTGATGCCCATGGGAAATATGCCTTGTAGTCGTGGTTGCCCAAAACGGAAATCACGCCGTCGGGAGCGTGTAGCCTCGACAATACCGACACAAACGGCTCTACCTCTTTTGAATGGCGATTCACCAAATCGCCCGTGAAGCATATCATATCTGCCCCTTGCGCATTGATGCTATCCACATATTCCGACACAAAAGCGGTGTCGGTGCCATAAGTGCCCACATGCGAATCGCTGAATTGCACTATGCGGTAACCATCGAAAGCGTCGGGCAAACGTGGACTCTCGATGGTCACACGCCTCACCTCAAGGGTGTAGGGGGTGACGAATGTGCCCCACACGCCATGAAATATCAGCAATACGAATATCGCCACTGCCGCACATCGCACAAACCACTTCGCACCACGCCACAGCCACTTCAGCCACGAAAGTGAGTAGATGAGCAGCGAAATAAACTTTGGGGCTTGTATGCCGTAAAACACGAGCAAAAGCCACATCGCCAAGCGTATAGGCTCATCAGCAGTCTGCTGGGCTAAGACTATTGCCAAACCTAATGCAGCATACAGCACCACGCTCACGCACGCATAGGAAGTAACTGCCCACCGTGGCCACACCTGTGAGCGGAGCAACCTACGGTAGGCAAATATGTCGATAGCCAAGTTGATCGCCAGGGCTATCAATAGCGGTATGAGGTGCAACTTCATTAACGAATCACTTCAATGCCTCAAGCTGATTGGTGAGCGGATTGGAGTACATTTCGAGCATACACTTATACATAAAGTTGCGGTCGAGTTCGTTGTATGGCACCTGCACTTTCTCAATCTGTCCATTCAAATATTGCTTGAATGCCTCACACTCTTCTGGAGTGTATTTGTCGGCAAAGTCTTGATTGTCGAACAAAATGTCGTGAGCAATATAGTTGGTCTTGAATATCTTGTAGTTGCTGTGAATCTCGTGGTCGATAATTGCACACACGCGGCGAATCATCAACAGTTTGTCGAGGTCGGCAGGAATGGTGTCGAGTTTGTCGTTGATGCAAGGCACGAACGAATAGTGCACCTTACCCTTGTAGCCCATGATACCGGTCTGCATACTCACGAGGTCGTCGGTCTGCGACTTCTTGAAGTTAGGGTCTTTACTCTTGAGCAAGAACTCGGTGGCTTTGAGGTAATCGTTAGGGTCGTACTCGTAACTAATGGCAATAGGAGCGATGTTCAGTTCTTTCAGACTTTCGAGCATCGACACCTCACGGTTGCCGTAGGTGAGCATCTTGAGCAAACTCTCCTGGGTGCGGTCGTTGCTGTCTTTACAGCGGCCTTCGCGCTGTGCCAACCATACCGACGCATTCTTCTCCCTTATGGCGAAGTGAATGTAGCGTGAGAGTTGCACGGCTGCGGCAAGGGTCTGCAAGCGACCCAAATTTCGCTTCACGATGAAACTCTTATTGAGGCGAACCAACTTGGTGATCCAGTCGTAAATCAAAAGATTGTTGCCAATAGCAATCTCCACGGTGTCGTAACCATTGCTCGAGAGCAAATAGCTCAGCTGTGCCGAGTCGAGCACAATGTCGCGGTGGTTGGTGATATGAAGATATGGAGTGTCTTTATCGAGGCATTCCATATTGCTGAAAGTGATGCCGTCGCTCGTTTTGGCGAGAATGCCACCCACAAGCGGTGCCATGATTTTCTGCTGAAATTCCTGCTTTGAGTTGAGGCTCAAAAGCAGACGCGACACGTCAGAAAACTTCTTGTCGGGCATCACAAATTTTACAACTTGTTGAAACATTGGTTTTTCAACCAATATCGACATTTCGTTATGAAAATCCTTGTCTGAAATCGGACAGATATCCGCAAACTCGGCAGGAACGATTACATTTTCTTTTTCCATAATACTAATTCTTTTCAGAAGGTGAATACTCTTTCAAAGGTAGCAATTATATCCAAAACAGACAAACCCATAACAAAATTTAATATACATCTGAAACAACTAACATATTTTTAGACCCCCCCACCCACACAATCCCCCACAGAAGTTGCGATTTATTCAAGATAAATTTGTATTTTTGCGAATAAAGCCCAACCACATTAATAAATTGAGATAATATGAGCAAGTTTAAATATCCCGTCGACACCGACCAGTTTCAGATAATCAGGGAACAAGGTTTGCTATATGTTGACAAGACCGACTTGATGTTCGACCTCGCCAACAGGTATCGCTATGTGTTTCTTGCTCGTCCTCGCAGATTTGGCAAATCGCTGCTCTGCAACACTTTCAAAGCATATTTCCAAGGGCAAAAAGAACTGTTCAACGGACTGAAAGTGATGAAACTGGAGAAGGAATGGACTAAATTCCCAGTGCTTCATTTCGACATGAGCGAACTCAAGAATTGCACCAACATTCAGTCGATGAGCAACATCCTATCCGACATGATAGCCCGATACGAGGAGCAATTTGGTGCCGTTAAGATGATTGAAGAAGAGGGAGCACGCTTCAGAAGATTGCTGGAGCACATTTATTCCTCTATGGGCAAACAAGTGGTGGTGCTCATTGATGAATATGATGCGCCCATGATGCGCTATCTTTACGATGAAAAAATGCGTGAGAGCGTTCGCTCCCTGCTTCGTGGCTTTTATCAAATCATCAAATCCGGTGCAGCATATCTCCGCTTTGTGTTCATCACTGGCGTGACCAAATTCTCACAACTCAGCATTTTTTCCGAACTGAACAATTTGTATCAAATCTCTCTGCTCGATGGATATTCTGGAATTTGTGGTATCACCCAAAACGAACTGAACACCGTGCTGCGCCCCTGTGTGGAGGAATTTGCCGAGGCCCTTGGCATCTCCACCAGCAAGGCATACGCTCTATTAAAGAAAAACTACGATGGCTACCATTTCTCGCCAAAAGGACAAGATGTGTATGCGCCATTCAGTCTGCTCCGAGCACTGAACGACAAGACCACTAACCACTACTGGTTTGAATCGGGCACTTCTACCGCCCTGCTGGAACATCTGAAGCGTTACCCCATTACCCGTGCGCTGGATTACGACGGCGTGGAGGTGTGCGAAAATGAGTTCAGCATTCCATGCGAGAGTGCCGACACGCCCATGCCTCTACTCTACCAGAGCGGCTATCTCACCATCGCTTCATACGACCCTTTGCTCAAACTGTATGTGCTGAAAATCCCGAACAACGAGGTGAGGAAGGGGCTTATCGACTGCTTGATGCCTATCATCTTGAAACGCACGGTGGCCGACAACAACGGTTTGGTGACAGCTATGGCAAAGGCCATATTCAGTCGTGATTTGGGCAAAGCGCTCACTGCGCTACGCTCCTATATCGCTAAAATCCCATACGACATCATCACCAAGGAGGAATGGGAATGCAACGAGAGTCGTGAGGCATTCTACAAACTACTGATTTACATGGCATTCTCAATGCTCAACTCAATTGTCGATACCGAGGTTAAAAGCGTTTTGGGCAGAGCCGATGTGGTGATACAGACCAATGCCGACATCTTCGTGCTGGAACTGAAGGTGGACGACACGGCAGAGTACGCCCTCCAGCAAATCGACAGCAAGGGCTATACTATCCCTTACGAGGCCGACGGCAGAAAACTCACCAAATGCGGCATCTGCATTTCATCTTCCGCCCGCAACATCACCCATTGGCGCACCACCGATGCCGACGGAAATGTGGTTGACGAACAGAAATTCAACTCTTAAAAAATATCCATTTCACCAACAATCGCCACCGGCACCACGCCGGTGGCTTTTTCATTTAGAAAAAAACGAGGGCGGAAAAATGTAAGAGTGAAAAAGGGTGAAAAATGTGGGATAATTCAAAGAAAATTCCTATCTTTGGAATTGCATTACATAACTACATTTATTAACTGCTGAAAAGCCCTATTAACCAAACGTGAAGTATCTACTTCTACCTCAGACCGACACTCGCATTCTTCCATTCTATTTGGCAATGGAGGAATATGCCGCACGCATCATCAAAGATGATGACATATTCTTCATGTGGCAAGTGAATCCTACCGTAATTTTCGGAAGAAACCAACTTATAGCCAATGAAGTGAACATCCCCTACTGCCGCGAGCACGGCATTGCCACCTATCGCAGAAAAAGCGGCGGTGGCTGCGTGTTTGCCGACATGAGCAACATTATGATGAGTTACATCACTTGCAGCGACAATGTGGAACTCACTTTCTCGCGCTACACAAGCGCGGTGGTTGAGGTGCTGAAAAAGTTGGGGCTGAATGCCAGTGACAACGGACGCAACGACATTCTTATCGACGACCGTAAAGTGAGCGGCAACGCTTTCTACCACCTGCCCGGACGCAGCATCGTGCACGGCACAATGCTTTTCGACACCGACATGGCGCACATGCAGGGCGCAATCACCCCATCGACCGAGAAACTGGCATCGAAGGGCGTGAAAAGCGTGCGAAGCCGTATCACCACGCTGAGCGAGCATCTGGCAGGAAAGATGAACATTGAGCAATTCAAGGACTTTGTGAAGAGCGAAATGTGCGATGGCGACATTCTGCTCACCGACTCCGACATCGCACAGATTGAGGAAATCACGCAGACCTATCTCACGCCAGAGTTTATCTACGGCAGCAATCCACGCTGCACCAACACCTTTCAAAAGAGAGTTGACGGTGTGGGCGATTTCCAAATCAGCATAGAACTCGACCACAACATCATCAAAGACATCAACATTGCTGGCGACTTCTTTGTGCTGGGCAGCATCGACGAGAGCATCATCGCTCCGCTGAAGGGTGTGAGTTACACTCGCGAGGCACTGACCGAGGCACTTAAGGACCTTGACGCAAGCACTGTGATTGCAAGCATGACTACAGAACAACTTATTAATACAATCTTAAACTAAAAAACGACTATTATGAGCGAAGAAATGAAAGTAACCTGTCTGCACGACAAACATGTGGCTTTGGGCGCTTTGATGAGCCCATTCGGAGGTTTCGACATGCCTATCCAATACAAGGGCATCGTCGACGAGCACAATGCAGTGCGCAATCAAGTGGGCGTGTTCGACGTTTCACACATGGGTGAAGTGGAAATCACAGGCCCTGAAGCAGAAAAATTCGTAAACTATATATTCACCAACGACATCACCGATGCCCCAGTGGGTAAAATCTTCTACGGCATGATGCTCTACCCCGACGGTGGCACCGTCGACGACCTGTTGGTGTACAAGATGGGCGAAAACGACCTTTTCCTCGTTATCAACGCCGCCAATATCGATAAGGACGTGGCTTGGATTATGGAACACGCTAAAGACTTCGACGTGAAGGTTGACCACCAGAGCGACATCTACGGTCAGCTCGCCGTACAAGGTCCCGACAGCGAAACCGTGCTGAAGAGCGTGCTCGAAATCGACGCTACCGACCTCATTTTCTACACATTCAAGACCATGCAATATGATGGCGAAACCATCATCGTGAGCCGCACGGGCTACACCGGTGAAGACGGCTTCGAAATCTACGCAAGCCACGCCGCTATTAATAAGATGTGGGATTTGCTCATCGAGGCAGGTGTGCAGCCTTGCGGTCTTGGCTGCCGCGACACGCTCCGCTTCGAGGTGGGTTTGCCTCTCTATGGCGATGAACTGAGCGCAGAAATCTCTCCAATCGACGCCACACTCGGTATGTTTGTGAAGTTGGAGAAGGCTGGCGGCTTTATCGGTCAAGAGGCTTGCGCCAAGCAGAAGGCAGAAGGCAGTCCTAAGAAGCTGGTGGGTCTGGAATTGCACGACAAGGCTATCGCACGCCACGGCTACGAGGTGCTGAAAGACGATAAGGTGGTGGGCTACATCACCACTGGCTATCGTGGCATTTCGGTGGAAGGCAAGAGTTTGGCATTCGCATTGGTTGACCGCGCTGTGGGCACCCTCGGCGAAGAACTCAGCGTGAAGATTCGCAAGAAAGTGTTCCCTGCCACTATCGTGAAGAAGAAATTCTACAAAAAATCATACAAGAAATAATACTAACCAATTATAAACCAGAAGACGCGCCAAAAAGAAAATGGCAAATCTTCGCATAAATCAAAAAAAACAACTATGAGCAAAATTATTGAAGGCTACTATTACTGCGATTCACATGAATTTGTGAAAGTGGAAGGCAACATGGGTTACGTGGGCATCACTGACCACGCACAACACGAACTCGGCAATGTGGTGTACGTTGATATGCCAGAAGTGGGCGACGAAGTGACCGCAGGCGAAGAATTTGGCGCAGTAGAAAGCGTTAAGGCTGCCAGCGACTTGTTCTCTCCAGTAAGCGGTACTGTAGTGGAAGTGAACGAAGCCCTCGAAGATGAGCCAGGCCTCATCAACAAGGATGCTTTTGCAAACTGGATTATGAAAGTGGAATTGAGCGACAAGAGCGAACTCGAAGACCTCATGGACGCTGCCGCTTACAAGGCTTTCATCGGCGAATAATCACTTTTTCAAAAAACAAAGGGTTGGGGAACTCATCTCTGTACGTTCCTCAGCCCTATATTCTCATTTAAAACAACTATTATGAGTTATAAATTTTTCCCACATACTGAAGACGACATCCGCGCGATGCTCAAAACCTGCGGGGAGAAGAGCCTTGACGACCTTTACAAGGACATTCCCGAAGATTTGGTATTGAAAAAAGAATATGATCTGCCAGAGGGATTGAGCGAAATTGAAGTGCGCAAGTTCTTCAACGGTCTTGCCGACGGCAACGAAACGCTGAAGTGCCTTATCGGTGCTGGCTGCTACGACCACTACTCTCCATCGGTGGTCAACAGTATCGTGAGCCGCAGCGAATTTCTCACCTCCTACACTCCTTACCAGGCTGAAATTTCACAAGGCACACTCCAATACATCTTTGAATATCAAAGCATGATGGCGATGCTCACTGGCATGGAAGTGTCGAACGCATCAATGTACGACGGTTGCACAGCCACCGCCGAGGCTATGATGATGGCTGTGGCTGCGGCTAAGAAGCGCAACAAGGTGCTGATTTCCGCCACCGTCAATCCTATCGTGCGCCGTGTGGTAGACACCTACGCTAAATATCATGGCGTGACCATCGAGGTGATTGCCGAAGCCGATGGCGTAACCGACCGCGCCGACTTCGAGGCTAAGGTCGCCGCCAATGATGTGGCTGGCGTGATTGTGGCTGCACCTAACTTCTACGGCATCGTAGAAGACTACACCGGTTGGGCCGACTTCTGCCACTCACACAAGACGCTCTTGATTATGAACAATGTGGCCTCTACCCTCGGTGTGCTGAAAACTCCTGGCGAATGGGGTGCCGACATCGCTGTGGGCGACGGTCAGAGCCTTGGTATTCCTATGAACTTCGGCGGTCCTTACGTGGGCTACCTCTGCACAAGCAAGAAGTTGATTCGCAAGATGCCAGGCCGTATCGTTGGTGCCACTACCGATATGGAGGGCAAGCGCACATTCGTGCTCACACTGCAAGCTCGCGAGCAACACATTCGCCGCGAGAAGGCTACCAGCAACATCTGCTCTAACGAGAGCCTGATGGCTCTTTACGTGACCGTGTATATGGCACTGATGGGCAAAGACGGCTTGAAGGAAGTGAACGAACTGGGCTACAGCGGTGCTCACTATTTGGCTGAAAAATTGTGCGAACTGAAGGGCTTCAGCATGGCATTCCCCGACAAGCCATTCCTCAACGAATTTGCTGTGAAGTATGACGGCGACATCGACGAACTGCAAAATGTGCTGCTCGACTACAACGGCGTGCAACTGGGCTTGAAGATTGCCGACCACACTTTGCTGCTTTGCGTAACCGAAACCATCAGCAAAGACGAACTCGACGAAGTAATATTAACCTGTAAAGCTTACACGGAAGGAGAAGACGAAGATGAATAATACATATTACGGAACACTCATTTTCGAGTTGTCAAAACCAGGTCGCAAGGGCTATTCCCTTCCCAAAAACGAGTTGAGTGACTACAGCATCGCACAACTTCCTGAAAATCTGCTTCGCCAAGAGGCTCCTGCCCTCCCTGAAGTGGACGAACTTACCGTGGTGCGTCACTACACCAATATGAGCAACAACAACTTCGGCGTTGACACCGGTTTCTACCCATTGGGCTCTTGCACAATGAAGTACAACCCAAAAATCAACGAGGAAATGGCTGCTCACCCACAATTCACTGCACTCCACCCTCTCCAGAATGTGGAAACCGTGCAAGGCGCTTTGTCCGCTTACTATCAACTCCAACGCAGTCTGTCAGAAATCGCTGGTATGGCAGAGTTCACGCTCAATCCATTCGCTGGCGCACACGGTGAACTCACCGGCTTGATGGTGATTCGTCGCTATCACGAAAGCCGCGGCGACGCTAAGCGCACCAAGATTATCGTTCCCGACAGCGCACACGGCACCAACCCTGCAAGTGCGGCAGTTTGCGGACTCGACGTGGTGGAAGTGAAGAGCAAGCCCGATGGCCGCGTGGATGTGGAAGACTTAAAACCTCTGCTCGACGACACCATCGCAGGTATGATGATGACCAACCCCAACACTTTGGGCTTGTTTGAAAACAATATTGCCGAAATCGCAAAACTCGTGCACGACTGTGGCGGTTTGATGTACTACGATGGCGCAAACCTCAACCCAATGCTTGGTAAATGCCGCCCTGGCGACATCGGTTTCGACGTGATGCACATCAACCTGCACAAAACATTCTCTACCCCTCACGGTGGTGGCGGCCCTGGTAGTGGCCCTATCGGCGTGCGTGAAGGTCTTGAGCAATTCTTGCCTAATCCTCGCGTCACTTGCGAATTCGACGAAGACGGCATGGTTGACTATAAGATTGAGATGGGCGAGGAATCGCTCGGCTGCATCAGTGGCTTCCTCGGCAACTTCGGCGTGATGATGCGTGCGCTCGCCTACATCGTGACACTCGGCAGCGACAACCTGAAGTGGGTAGGTCCTTTGGCAACTCTCAATGCCAACTACATCAAGGAATCGCTGAAAGACTGCTACGAACTGCCTATCGAGGGCGTTTGCAAGCACGAATTTGTGTTCGACGGCTTGAAGGACAAGAGCACTGGCGTTACCACTCTCGACGTGGCTAAGCGTCTGCTCGACTACGGCTACCATGCGCCCACCATCTATTTCCCATTGCTTTTCCACCAGGCTTTGATGATCGAGCCTACCGAAAGCGAAAGTAAGGAAACCCTTGATGGCTTCATCGCTGTGATGAGGAAGATTGCGCAAGAGGCTGCCGAAAATCCTGAACTGGTGAAGACTGCTCCACACAGCACGCCTGTTCACCGTCTCGACGACACCAAGGCCGCCCTCAAGCAAATCGTGACTTGGAACGAACTCTGCGAAACAAAAGATTTGTAAAACCATACTTTAGAAGTTAGAAATTAGAGCACAGAAATTAGAATCTATTAGGTTTTAGGCTTTTCAAGGTAAAAAAGCCAGCAGGAAGGAGTGTCAAATCTCCTAATATGCCAACGCCATAGCGTAGGGACATGCCTTTGGCATGTTACCAAGGCGTTGATACATTGCTGATTGCATCGAAACATGCCGAAGGCATGTCCCTACGAAATGATGAAATCACAAATTTGACACACCCCCATCTCCACAAAAAATCTAATTTCTAACTTCTAATTTCTAACTTCTACATATAATATCTCTTTTCCAATGAAATATGACATTCTCATCATTGGTGCTGGTCCTGGTGGCTATGAAATGGCAGCCGAAGCTGCTCATCGTGGGCTGAATGTGGCTATCGTTGAGCGAGGCGAGCTTGGCGGCACCTGCCTCAACCGTGGCTGTATTCCCACCAAGGCACTGTGCCGCAATGCCGAAGTGCTCAACCTGCTTCACGATGCTGAAGCGTTTGGCGTGAGCATCAGCGGCATGGAAGTTGACTATGCGAAAGCCGTAGAGCGCAAAGATGCCGTGGTGACACAACTCCGCGATGGCATCGGTATGCTTCTCAATAATCCGCAAATCACCGTTATGCAAGGCGAAGCCAAACTCATCGACGCTCACACCGTAAGCGTTGGTGGCGAAAACGTGGAAGCCCAGAATATTGTGATTGCCACAGGTTCCGCTCCTAAGGCTCTGCCTATCGAGGGTGCCGAATTTGCCATGACCAGCGACGAAATTCTCGCAATGACCACTCTGCCTAAGAGCCTTTGTGTGATTGGCGGTGGCGTTATCGGCATGGAGTTTGCCGGCATTTTCAGCAGTTTTGGCGTGGAAGTGAGCGTGGTGGAATTTTGCAAAGAAATTCTCCCTCCTTTCGACAAAGATGTGGCAAAACGCCTGCGCACCGTCATGGGCAAGCGTGGCGTTGACATCAAAGTGGGCGCCGGCGTGAAGTCAATCGCCAAAAACGAAAACGGCTACACCGTCACCTACGAGGCTAAAGGCAAAGAGCAGGCTATCGAATGTGAGGCTGTGCTGATGGCTGTGGGCCGCAAACCTGTGATTCCTGAGGGCGTTGAAGCCCTGGGCATTGAGGTGAGCCGCCGAGGCATTGAGGTGAACGACAATATGCAGACCGCCGTGCCAAGCATCTACGCCATTGGCGATGTGAACGGCCGCTGTATGCTCGCACACGCTGCCACAGCTCATGGTATGTGCGCACTGAGCACCATCGAGGGCAAACCTTGCGCCATGAAACTCAACATCGTTCCAAGCGCTGTGTTCACCACCCCAGAAATGTCGATGGTGGGCCTCACCGAAGAGCAATGCAAGACGCAAGAACTTGATGTAACTGTGAAGAAAGGTATGTTCCGCTCCAACGGCAAAGCACTTGCCATGGGCGAGACAGAAGGCCTGGTAAAGATTATCGTTGACAATGCCACCCGTCAAATCCTCGGCTGCCACATCTGTGGACCTCACGCCGCCGACTTGATTCAAGAAGTGGTGATGGCAATGAACGCAGAAGCCACCATCGACACATTGGCTTCAAGCATTCACGGTCACCCCACCCTCAGCGAAGTAATCCTCACCACAGCCCACCAATTCTAACGAATTCACCTCATTCCGAGGCAATTCATACAACGCAAACGAAAGGACATGCCCCCAAAAAGGCATGTCCTTTCTTCTTTCCCCCATCACCACGGCATATATCAATGCATCTGTGCCAGCGATAACGAAAGGGGTTCAGCGGAAAAATACTGGGGGACTGAAACAAAAACATAAAAAACAGCCTTTTGGCGATGCCAGTGCTTCGCACCTGTCGTTAGTACTGTGGCATGTCTGATTTCAAGCCGAAGCTTGAATCAGCCACACCACATCACCAACGCCGCCCTCCCCAGCGAGGGCGGTGGCATCGTCAAAAGGATAAAAACCGCTCGCCTCCGGCGAAAAACAAAACCCGGTAGGGACGTGATACTTCACGTCCGCCCATAATTGTGATACTATATTGAATATCAATCATTTGAAGCGGACGTGAAATATCACGTCCCTACCATACAAAATCGTTTGGAACACTTCTATCTACCCATCTTTAGCCGACACACTGGGTATGCGAGAAAGCAACTGCTCCATGTTTGAAGTTTTCTCCAGCACGCTACCCTCCACAGTTGTCAACATGCCTTCTCCACTCAATATGGTTTTTGGCAAGTAACTTTTTACGACAACTTCGCCTAACATTTTAGAATCTTCGCTTAATCGAACTACACCTAAATCTCCGCCAACGCAATCCTGAAAAACAGTAGTATAACCCACAGATGATACCTTAATGATACCTCCATTGCATGAAGCATTGATTGTGAAACTGCCATCTTCACCACTTACAGTACCTTTCACGAAAGCGGAATCCGCCCTATTCAATAGCATCACATTGGCAAAAGGCAAAGGCTCACCCTTTGTGTCCACCACTTTACCTGTGATATTCTGTGCCATCATCGCAGACATAGCCAAAAGGCACACTGCTGTAATCACCATTTTCTTACTCATTGTCATTATTTCCTTTTCTTTCAAGGGAGCAAAAGTAGAGAAAATCATAAAAAAAACAACAACAAACGTACATTTTTTTAAGCCACAAGGCATCAAATCCAATAGTATAAAAGAATTTAACCCAAATCGGTCATTAGGGCTTGTGGTATTTCGGAGTTTTAGAAGAATGAATTTTGCTTGTCTTTTAATGAGTGATAGCGAGCTATTACGAATTATATATATAAATTCTCATACGGCCTAATGACCGATTTGGGTTAAAGCGTAAGCAACAGTTTTCCCCATCAGTCCTTCCCTACAAATCAGCATAAGTCTAACCTCTAATTTCTATTGTCTAACTTCTTAGATTATGCATAATTTTCTGTAATTTTGTGGAGAAATTTATACTGATTTATGAGAAGATTTTTGATTTTATGCGCGCTGTGCATTGTGTGTGCAGCATCGGCTTGGGCTCAACAAGCCAAGTATGTGTTCTATTTCATTGGCGACGGCATGGGCCTGAACCAAATCAACACCACCGAATATTATATGGCAAGTGCTGAAGGGAAATGGGGGTTCGGTCATCTTTCGTTTGCCGACTTCCCCTACACCACCTACGCCGCTAATTATTCCGCCAATCGCCGTGTTACCGACTCTGCCGCCGCTGGCACCGCTCTGGCTACCGGACATAAGACCAACAACGGTATGCTGGGCATGACTCCCGATTCTGTGAATGTGAGCAGCATTGCCTCTTGGGCAAAACAAAGCGGTAAGAAGGTGGGCGTGTGCACCACGGTGAGTATCGACGATGCCACCCCTGCTGCATTCTATTCACACCAGGCAAGCAGAAAAAGCCGCAACGCCATTGGTCGCCAACTCGCCACTTCGGGCTTCGACTATTTTGCCGGCTCCGATTTCCGCAACCCTAAGGGCGACGACGGCACCGACCTTCACCAAATCTGCGAAGCCAACGGCTACACTTGGGCATACGGCTACGAGGAAGGCAAAGCCAAGTGGAGAAATGCCAAAAAACTGTTTATGGTGCAGCCTAAAGATGCCAAAAGAGAAATTCCATACGCTATCGACCGTAGAGAAATCGACCTTACATTGCCTCAAATCGTGGAAGTGGGCATCAACACGCTGATGAACGATAATAAGAAGGGCTTCTTCTTCATGATTGAGGGTGGAGCCATCGACCACGCTTGCCACGGACGCGACGCGGCTTCTGCCTTCTACGAAGTGTTTGATTTCAACGATGCCGTGAAGGTGGCACTCGACTTCTACAAGAAGCACCCTAAGGAAACTCTGATTATTGTGACTGCCGACCACGAAACTGGTGGCATGGTGCCTGGTAACGGACGCTATACCATCGACTTGGATTTGCTCAAATACCAAACCTGCAGCATCAACGAGGTGACAGCAAAAATCAACGCTATGAAAAAGAACCGCATGAAAAAATCGTGGGAAGATGTGAAGCAACTACTGAGCGAGTGCTTCGGCTTGTTCACAAAGGTGGATGTCACATGGCGTGAAGAGGCTGAATTGCGCGAAGCCTACGAAGACGCATTCGAGAAAAACCCTACCGATGAAAACCTCTATGGCGTGAACTTCACGCTCACCACCAAGGCTTGCGGCATTCTCAACAAAAAAGCAGGCATTTCATGGGCAAGCGGTTCACATTCTGCCGGTTATGTGCCAGTATATGCCATTGGAGTAGGGGCTGAGCGCTTCCACGGTCGCCTCAACAACACCCAAATCCCCGAAATCACCGCAAAAATAGCAGGTTACAAAAAGTAACCCACCCACACCGCAATACCCCCACACAAACTGCTCCGACTCGTCAGGCTCCACCCAGCCTCTCACACGCATCGGAGCAGTTTTTTTATTCAGAAGAAAATGGGTGCAACATTGCGGTTCAGTAGAAAATAAGTGGGGATAGATTATGCATTGTTGCCGAATCGTGAATGGAATCAAAAACAAAAACATAAAAAACAGCCTTGATGATAACATGGAGTATTGGCAAAAAGTGCATCAAATTCCTCAAAACGATTTTGGATGGTAGGGACGCGATACTTCGCGTCCGCGTCAAATGGTTGATATTCAATATAGTATCACAATTATGGGCGGACGTGAAGTATCACGTCCCTACCGGGTTGATTTTTCGCCGAGGCGAACGGTATTTTTCCACTGAAGCAACATTGCATCATAACGTAGCGACATGCCTTTGGCATGTTTCTATGCAAACCAACAATGTATCACCGCATTGAAAATATACCAAAGGCATATCCCCACATCATTTTTTCCTTAAACCCAATTTGGATTCAGGGAAAAATAGTGGTGGGAAAAGCGCGTGCAATTATAAAAATTTCATTATATTTGTAAGATAGCAATTATTAGAATTGAACAACGATGAATCTTGATAAATTTATTGATATGGCGGATAAGGTGGAGTTTCTTGCCACCACAATTGGTATGCAACTCGTTAGCACTCCCGACCCCGATGAGGCTGTGTGCACTTTGAAGGTGACGAAGGCTGTGAGCCAGCCTGCGGGCTACCTCAACGGTGGCACATCGCTGGCTGTGGCTGAGAATCTTGCAGGCATAGGCAGCACGCTCTTAGACGAGGAGCATTTTCCAATGGGGCTGAATGTGACTGCCAACCACCTGCGATCCGTGCCTATCGGTGCCACCATCAAGGCTGTGGCGAGAATCCTTCACAAGGGAAAGAACACCCATGTGTGGAATGTGGATATTTTTAACGAGGAAGGACAACTGTGCTTCACCTCTCGTGTCACCAATTATATGCTCGATCTCAAGAACAAGAAATGAAGCCTTTCGCACTCTACCGTATGCCTGGGGAAGCGCTGGCTACCCGTATCACTGCCGCAAAAGCCACAGTGGTGAGCAGTTGCGCCGAACTTAACGGACGCAGTGGCTTTGTGATTGCCCCTTTCTCCCCCACTCCACACGAGCCAATCCTGCTGATTGAGCCAGAAGAAGTGAGTAAATTTGTGCCCGATGCCGATGGTGGCGAGCCTTTCGCCTTTGTAGATGTGGAGTCGTCGAGCAGCAGAGCCGCCTACGCATCTACTTTCCCTGCATTTCACAAAACGCTCACCAACAACACTTTCCGAAAAGTGGTGCTGGCGCGACAGAAAACGGTGGAATGTGGTGGCGAAGTCGATGCCATACGCCTGTTTAACCGTGCGTGCAAACTCTATCCGCTACAAATGATTGTGCTGGTGTGCGCCGAAGAATGTGGCACTTGGCTGATGGCTACACCCGAAATTCTGCTTCAAGGGCATGGCGACCTGTGGCGCACAATGGCGCTGGCAGGCACAATGAAAGCCTGTGACGAGCAACAGGGCTGGAGTGTGAAGAACATTCGTGAGCAACGCCTGGTATCGACCTACATCAGCAAATGCCTCGCTTCACACGCCCACGACATCGACTTGCGTGGACCAATGACCGCCCACGCTGGCGCACTGGTGCATCTGAAAAGTGAATTTACATTCAAACTCAACGATGCCTCAAAGGTGGGCAACTTGATTGACGAACTCTACCCCACGCCTGCCGTTTGCGGCATTCCAAAAGATGCCACCAGGGAGTTTATCTGCGCCCACGAACCTGCGCCACGCCACTATTACAGCGGCTTTATGGGACCATTGAACATGGGCGGCAATTCCGACCTCTACGTTTCGCTTCGCTGTATGAAGATTGACGGCAACCGCTGCACGCTTTTCGCTGGCGGTGGACTTATCAGCGACAGCATCGAGCAGCAGGAATGGGAAGAAACCGAAGCTAAAATGGGCACGATGCTCCGATGCCTCAACACCGAATACTAAACCACTCTATATCGCTTAAGAATGTATAGCAACAAGGAAAATATCAATATTCTCACAGCCCTGCTCGTGAGTCACGGCATCACCGACGCTGTGGTTTGCCCCGGCTCGCGCAATGCCGCCATTATCCACAATCTGGCGGAGTGTCCGAAAATCAAGTGCCACCCTGTGACCGATGAGCGCAGCGCGGCATTTGTGGCAATGGGTATGGCACAAGCCACTTGCCGACCTGTGGTGGTGTGCGTTACTTCTGGATCAGCCTTGCTCAACACTGCACCAGCCGTAGCAGAGGCCACTTACCAGCACCAAGGCATCATCGTGATTTCTGCCGACCGCCCTGCCGCATGGATTGGGCAGAGTGTGGGTCAAACGATTCCACAGCCGGGTGCGCTTGGCTCTTTTGTGGGCAAATGCGTCAACATTCCAGAACCACACACCGACGATGACCGTTGGCACATCAATCGCCTTGTGAACGAGGCGCTGATTGAGGCAAAAAAATATCATCGTCCAAGCGTGCACATCAATGTGCCTTTGAGCGAACCGCTATTTGAATACACAGTGAAGAAATTGCCAAAAGAGCGCGTTATCACGCTTTGGGAAAGCACCTTTGGCTCTGCCGAACCGTTTGTCGACGAATTCACTGCGGCAAAGCGCCCTATGATTGTGGTGGGACAAACCGATGAGCAAACCTCTATCGACACACTCGATTATTTAGAGTTACTCGCCGATAGGGCAATCATCATTCACGAGGCACTGAATGGCTACGATGAATTGTTTGGCATCGACCTCGTGCTCAATGCCATTGAGGGCGTTGACAAAAAATATGTTCCAGATTTCGTTCTTCACATTGGAGGCGAAGTGGTGAGTAAACGCTTGAAATCATTTCTCCAAAGGGCGGAAACCATGTGGCGCATCTCTCCAAACGGTGAAATCGCCGACACCTATAAAAACATCACAAATGTGATTTATGGCGATACAGTCGACACTCTTAAGATGATTGCCGTCGGTTATAAAATGCGTAATCTCAAGACTCCTTTTTCCATACAGACATATTATGACCTATGGTACGATGCTTTGGAAAAAGCCGACCAACATATCATCAACTATGAGCCGGCATACTCGCAGGCGGCGGCTGTGAAGGCATTTGAAGAACAGTACTACTACAGCGATTACGCCCCTCATATCCATTATGCGAACAGCACTTCCATTCGCCTTGCCAACCTCTTTGCACGCCACTATGTGTGGTGCAACCGTGGCACCAACGGCATAGAGGGCTGCGTTTCCACAGCCGTGGGATTTGCGATGGCTGTGCCAAAGACCGAGCGACTGGTGCTGGTGACTGGCGATTTGGCGTTTTTCTACGACAGCAACGCCCTGTGGAACGAGGCACTGCCAGCAAACATTGGCATTCTTTTGCTCAACAATGGCGAAGGCGGTATTTTCCGGCAAGTGAAAGGTTTTGGCGAAAACCCGATGGCACAGGGCTTCCATCATGCCACAGCCGAAGGCATTTGCCACCAGAATGGCGTGACCTACGTTGCCATTCACAACATCGACGAACTTTATCAACAAATAGAGAGACTTACGGACGAAGAAGCCCCCATCGTGATGGAGGTGTTCACCGATGCCGAAATCGATAAACAAGAACTTATAAACATCTATAATAGTTTCAAATTATGAGAGAATGGAAAAAAATTGAAGGATTCGACTTTCAGGAAATCCTCTTTGAAGAATATAACGGTATAGCGAAAATCACTATCAACCGCCCTCGTTATCGCAATGCGTTCACCCCTCGCACCACTTGGGAAATGAGCCAGGCGTTTGCCTACTGCCGTGAGGCGAGCCGCATCAGCGTGGTGATTCTCACCGGTGCTGGCGACATGGCATTCTGTAGCGGTGGCGACATGAATGTGAAGGGCCGTGGCGGCTATGTGGGCGAAGACGGTGTGCCACGCCTCAATGTGCTTGACGTGCAAATGCAAATTCGCCGCTTGCCTAAGCCTGTTATCGCTATGGTAAACGGCTACGCCATCGGTGGCGGCCATGTGCTTCACTTGGTGTGCGACTTGACCATCGCAAGCGAAAACGCCATTTTCGGTCAAACTGGTCCAAAGGTGGGTTCATTCGATGCCGGTTTCGGTTCATCGTATTTGGCGCGCATCGTGGGTCAGAAGAAGGCGCGCGAAATTTGGTTCCTCTGCCGTCAATACTCGGCGAAAGAGGCTGAAGAAATGGGTATGGTCAACAAAGTGGTGCCATTCGACCAACTCGAAGACACCTGCGTGGAATGGGCAGAAATTATGATGCAGCACTCTCCTTTGGCTCTGCGTATGATTAAGGCTGGCTTAAATGCCGAACTCGACGGACAGGCTGGTATTCAAGAACTTGCTGGCGACGCCACCATGCTCTACTACTTCCTCGACGAAGCCCAAGAAGGCGGCAAAGCGTTCCTCGAAAAGCGCAAACCCGACTTCCAAAAATATCCCAAAATGCCATAAAATCTTTTAGAAATTAGTGGTTAGAAATTAGAAGTTAGATTTTTAGGACGTCCTATCCCCCCAAATCTCTAATCTCTAATCTCTAACTTCTAATTTCTAACTTCTAATTTCTAATATCTATATATGACTTTTTCGATTCAAGAGAAATTGTTGCATTTCAAGCAGCCGGCTGGCACTTCGCGTGGCGTATATACCACACGACGAATCTGGCTTTTGACGGTTGAACACGATGGACGCACCGCCATAGGCGAATGTGCGCCATTGCCACAGTTAAGTTGCGACGACATACCCGATTACGAGGCTGTTTTACGCCGATTTTGCGACATCATCGAAGCCACAGGCGCCATTCCTTACGATGAAATGCGCAACTATCCCTCCATGCTCTTTGGCGTGGAAACCGCCCTCGCGCAACTCTCTCGCACCGATGGATTGCTCTACGACACTCCTTTCAGCCACGGCGAGGAAGGCATTCCCATCAACGGCTTGGTGTGGATGGGCACGCACGATGAAATGCTCAGCCGCCTGAAGGAAAAACTCGCACTCGGTTTCCGCTGCGTGAAACTAAAAATCGGTGCTATCGACTTTGCGAAAGAACTCGACCTGATTCAGCACATACGCAAGCATTTCAGCCGTGAGGAAGTGGAACTCCGTGTTGATGCCAATGGCGGTTTCACGCCCGATGTGGCTCTGGAAAGGTTGCAAGAATTGGCTCGCTACGACATTCACAGCATTGAGCAACCCATCATGGCGCATCAGTGGAGCGAAATGGCGCAACTTTGCCAACTGTCGCCACTGCCTATCGCCCTCGATGAGGAACTGATTGGCGTGAACTCCACCGACGAGAAAATCCGCCTGCTCGACACCATCAAACCACAATACATCATTCTCAAACCATCGCTCCACGGTGGCGTGGCTGGCACTCGCGAATGGATTGCGCTGGCGAATGAGCGTGGCATAGGCAGCTGGATAACAAGTGCGCTGGAAAGCAACATCGGACTCAACGCCATTGCCCAACTCGCTGCCGACATCTACGGTCCAAAAATCACAATGCCACAAGGTTTGGGCACTGGTATGCTTTTCACCGACAACATTCCCATGCCTTTGGAAATCAGAAACGACTGCCTATGGATTACGAAGCGTTCATAGACGAGTGGCACAACTCGGAAGCATGTGTACTGGTACACACCAGTGGCTCCACAGGCGCACCTAAGCCTATGATGGTGGAGAAGCGTCGCATGGAGGCGAGCGCACGCATCACCTGTGCCTTCTTGGGCTTGCAAAGTGGCGACACGGCTTTGCTCTGTATGCCTCTCGACTACATTGCCGGTAAAATGATGGTGGTGCGCGCCATCACTTGCGGTTTGCGGCTCATTCGCATTGAGCCATGCAGCCACCCGATGGCAGAGGTGTGCACCCCTATCCACTTTGCCGCTATGGTGCCGCTGCAAGTGGCAAATTCGCTAAAGGTGGCTGTCGAGCGCCAAAGGCTCATGGCTATCAAGCACTTGATTATAGGTGGAGGCGCAATTGATGATGATTTGGAGCGTGAGTTGCGAGATTTCCCCAACGCTGTATGGAGCACCTACGGCATGACCGAAACGCTCTCGCACATTGCTTTGCGCCGCATCAGCGGCAGCGAAGCGAGTTTGTGGTACACGCCTTTCGATGGTGTGACGGTGAGTCTCGACAGCCGTGGCTGCCTCGTGATTGATGCGCCGCATGTGTGCCACACCACCCTTGCGACCAACGACTGCGCCGAAATCCGCGATGGCAAATTCCGTATTCTCGGACGCATCGACAATGTGGTGTGCAGTGGTGGCATCAAAATCCAAATCGAGGAAGTGGAGCAATCGCTCAAACCTCACATTCACAAACGATTCATCATCACCAAGCGAAAAGACAAGGATTTAGGAGAAGCATTGACGCTGCTCACCGAGGAAACCGATGTAGAAGCCGTGCGCTGCATCTGCCAGCGTGCGCTGCCAAAGTATCATCAGCCGCGCCACATTTTCCATATCGAGGAAGTGCCGCTGACCGAAACAGGCAAACCAGCGCGTGCAAAAGCCGAATCCATAGCCAATTCGCTTTGAAATTGGATTTAATTCGCTATATTTGCATTCTATTAAACCATTACTCCTATGACTAACTACAAACGACCTCAAATAGCACTCATCTACGATTTTGATGGCACACTCGCACCCGGCAATATGCAGGAGTTTGGCTTCATTCAAGCCATTGGCGACGACATCGACCAGTTTTGGGAAAAGTGCAACAACCTTGCCAGCAACAACGATGCCAACCACATCCTCACCTATATGTACACCATGCTGAAAGAAGCGCGCGCCGACGGCATTTCGCTCAGGCGTGAGAGTTTTCAGAAATTCGGCTCTATGGTGAAGTTGTTTCCCGGTGTGCAGGAGTGGTTCTCGGTCATCAACAAGGTGGGCGATGAACTCGGTCTCGACATCAAGCACTACATCAATTCCTCTGGTTTGCGCGAAATGATTGAGGGCACATCTATCTACCATGAGTTTGAAGCCATTTACAGCAGCACCTATCTTTACGATGCCGACGGCGTGGCTTACTGGCCTGGTGTGGCAGTAGATTCCACAGCCAAAACGCAATTCATCTTCAAGATTTCGCGAGGCATCAAGGAATTGAGCGACAATTTGAAGGTGAACGAATACATGCCCCACGATGAACGACCAGTGCAATACCAGCACATGATTTACTTTGGCGACGGTATGACCGATGTGCCAAGCATGGTGCTTGTGCGCTACTTTGGCGGCCATTCCATCGCCGTTTTCGCCGACGACGAGTGCCACAAAGACCAAGCCAGAAAACTCATTGAACACAACCGTGTGGACTTCATTGCCAAAGCCGATTACAGCGAAGGCGGCGAAATCTACCGTCTGGTGAAATCGATGCTCAAAAAAATGAAAGCCGACTACGATTTCGACCAACTCCTCCGCTGCCACAAAGCCTCCTGCAAATAACTTGTCTCCCCACTATGATATAGCATCTGGTGGATGGGAGCGATAATATAAAAGGCAGCGAATTTTTGAGTTTCGCTGCCTTTATTCGTCGGTTTATTTCACCTTTACGGTTTTGTATTTTTTCACCACATCGCCGCCTTGCCACTCGTAGGTGGTGATGCGCACTTTTCCGTTGCCGAGTTTCTTTACTGGTGGATTGGTGTCGAAATTGGTGTCTTCATCGCCAAGCCACACGGTGAATGGAGGCACTGCATCTATCCACCCGGTGCGCTTGAGGGTGAAAATGCGGTAAACCTGCCAACTTGAAGTCACCCACCCCGGCTGAATGCCAATCTCGTCTTTTCCGTCGCCATTGAGGTCGCCAAGGTTGCAAGGCACACCGCTCACGCATTGCTTCACATTAATCGAAGGAATGGAGGGGTTGGTGAATTTCAGCACACCGTAGAGCGACTCAAAATCGTCGAGTTCTTCCCAACGGTCAGCATCTTTGGGTGGAATGAAATACACATATTCTTTCTTACCATCGCCATTGAAATCGCCATAAGCATAGTTATAGCCCTTTGGCGGACGCTGCGCAAATGCCGAAAGACACATTGCCACGGCACACAATCCTAAACAAATTCTTAAAGATTTCATAATTAATCAGTTTAAAATATTATAATGCGTCGAGATATGATTTCGCATCGAGGGCGGCACGGCAACCCGAACCTGCAGCCACAATAGCCTGACGGTAATGTGGGTCGGCAACATCGCCAGCGGCAAACACGCCTTTCACGCTCGTTTCGGTGGTGATGCCACCAAGAGCGATATAGCCCTGCTCATCGAGTGCTACCTGACCTTTCAGGAAGTCGGTGTTGGGCTTGTGGCCGATGGCGAGGAAAAAGCCGTCGATGTCGATGTCGAGCATTTGTTCCTTATCGGTGCCCTTAAATTGCACCAAGTGCGCACCTTCCACAAATTGCTCACCGAAAAGCCCCACGGTGTTGGTGTTGTAGAGAATTTCAATGTTTTCTTTCTCGTTCACACGCTGCTGCATAGCGGCCGACGCACGCAAATAAGGTTTGCGCACAATCATATACACCTTCTTGGCAAGGTTGCTCAAATAGTAAGCCTCTTCGCAAGCAGTGTCGCCACCACCCACTACTGCCACCACTTTCTTGCGGTAGAAGAAACCGTCGCAAGTGGCACAAGCCGACACGCCCATGCCTGCATATTTCTGCTCATCGGCAAGACCGAGATACTTGGCTGATGCACCAGTGGCAATAATCACAGCGTCGGCAGAAATGGTGCTGGTGCCGTCAACCGTTGCCACAAATGGGCGTTTCGATAGGTCGATATCCGTAATGATGCCATTGCGCACTTCAGCCCCCACATTCACGGCTTGCTGGCGCATATTCTCCATCAAGTCGAAGCCTTCCACGCCTTGTGGAAAACCTGGGTAATTCTCGATGGTGGTGGTCTGAGTGAGTTGTCCACCGGGCTGAATACCAGAATAAAGCACACTGCTAATTCCTGCACGAGAGAGATAAATGGCTGCTGTATAACCAGCCGGGCCAGAACCTATGATAAGACATTTAGTTGTTTCCATAATTTTTGGGGTCTACGAGTCAACGGGTCAACAGGTCAACGAGGTTTTCGAGGTTTCGAATTTTCGAGGTTTCGAGATTTCGGGACTGTTGGACGTTGTTGGTTAAATAATTTTAAAACAATAATTTTTATCGCAAATCCACCACTTCGGTGCCTGCTGGAACCATCTTTTTATTGAATTTGAAGGTGGCGGCATTGGTGGCAACTTTGGTTTTGTAGTTGCTGATAGTGAGCGTTTCGCTACCCTTTTTTGTGGTGTAAATTGCCTTGGTCAGCACATAACTTTTCGACACATAAAGTGTGACCGAAACCACCTTGCTTTTTGCCTTTGGCTTCAAGGTGAGCACATAGCCCGAACCGCTTTTTTTCGCACTCATTTTGTAGCCCGATTTGAGCGATTGAGCCGCAGCCAATGGGTGAATCATCACCAACTGTTGAGCAGTGGGCGTAGTCACATTAACTTCATCTGTGGCAGTGGAATAAGTCCATTGAGTTTTGCCATCGTACCACGATTTTATGTTGTTGGCAAGGATTCGAAACTGATTGCCCTTCATCACAATCGTACCGTGTGAAGAACCTGCTCTATAATTAGCACTCACAGCGCCAGCAGCCTTGTAGGCAGCAACTGTGCGGTCGAAAATTTGAGTTGCACTTTGAGCATGGCAGCACACCACTGCCAGCAGCAACATTGCCATTGTGAATAATCTTTTCATTGCTTTAATTTCTTATTATAAACTTGTTGCAAACATTTGATCTATATCCATTGGACTCATCAACACGTTGCGAGGTTTACCGCCACTTGATGGGCCGACGATTCCGGCAGCCTCCAACTGGTCCATAATTCTACCGGCGCGGTTATAACCGATACCGTATCGGCGCTGGAGCGATGAGGTGGAAGCCAAGTTTGCAGTCACCACCCATCTTGCCGCTTCCTCAAAGAGCGTGTCGCGGTCGTTGAGGTTTGAGCCTACGCCACCACCCATACCATCTTCGCCTTCAGTAGCACCAATGTATTCTGGCAATTCGTATGGCTCTTCGTGGTTCACATCCAAGTCGGCATCTTCTTGCTGCTTGATGTAGTCGCAAATCTTGATAATTTCAGGAGTGTCGATAAATGGACACTGCAAACGGGTGATGTCGCCATCAACGGAGAACAGCATATCGCCACGGCCAATCAGGTTTTGAGCACCCGGACGGTCGAGAATGATGCGACTGTCCATCATCTGCGAAACGGCAAACGCCATACGGCCTGGGATATTCGCCTTGATATTACCGGTAATCACGTTCGCCGCTGGGCGTTGAGTAGCCACAATCAGGTGAATACCCACCGCACGAGCCTTTTGTGCAATACGCACGATTGGGGTTTCCACCTCCTTACCCGATGTCATAATCATATCGGCAAACTCGTCGATGATGCACACGATGTAAGGCATGAATTTATATTTCTTCTTGCCGTCGGCATCAAGCACTTCACGCAGTTCCTTGCGCCACTTTTCGTTGTAGTCTTCCAGTTTGCGCACCTTCACCTCTTCAAGCACGGTGTAGCGGTTCTCCATTTCCTGCACGAGGCAGTTGAGTGTTTTCACCACCTTTGCAGGGTCGGTGACGATACAGCGTTCCTCGCCCGGCACACGAGCGAAGTAGTATTTCTCCAAATCGGCATACACGCTAAATTCCACACGCTTAGGGTCAACGAGAATCAACTTCAGTTCCGATGGCCCTTTCTTGTAGAGTAGCGAAGCGATGATGGTGTTCAAACCCACCGACTTACCCTTACCAGTGGCACCAGCCACGAGCAAGTGAGGCATCTTGGTGAGGTCGGCAACAAACACCTCGTTCGACACGGTGCAACCGATAGCCATCGGCAACTTGTATTTCGATTTCTGGAATTTTGGGTCTTCCAAAGCACGGCGAATAGGCACCACTTGTGGGTCGCGGTTAGGCACCTCAATACCGATAGTGCCGCGACCAGGCATTGGGGCAATGATACGAATACCCAGTGCCGCAAGGCTCAAGGCGATATCGTCTTCCAAACCACGAATCTTGGCAATACGCACACCATCTTCTGGCACGATTTCGAACAATGTGACCGTAGGACCCACATGCACCTCAATCTGCTTGATTTTGATGCCGTAGTTGTTGAGCGTTTCGGTAATGCGCTGCTTATTGGCTTCCTGCTCCGATGCGTCAACACTCACACCCATAGTGGAAGGAGCGAGCAAATCGAGCGGTGGGAAGCGGTAATGAGCGTATTCGTAAGTGGGGTCGTTACTGTTGAGTTCACCCTCTGCTGTGCCGAAAAGATTGCCTGTGGCTGGGTCGCCACCCTGCTTGAGCACGGTGGTGTCTTTTTGCGACTGCTTGCGCTTCTTTTCGGGTCGAGGTGCCACCACAGGTTGCACTTTCTTGGGTTGGTTGTTGTGGTCGTCGCCCAAGAAGTTGGAGTGTGTGGCTGGCTTGTCGTCGGTGTGCTCCACTATTTCGCCATCGAATTTACGATGAGGGATAATCTTATCTTTCAGCGTTTTATACATCGATTTGATGGTTTTGTAGGTAATCACAATCCACAAAAACATCACAAACACATTCACCCCCACCATTCCATAGAATCCGAGCAGCCCGGTGAGCAGTTCGTTGAACTCTTTACCAAAATTGCCGCCTAAAGGATAGGTGGTGAGGTTGAGTTCCATAGTGCACAGGCTAATCACCAGCGAAAATGCGTACAATGAGAACAGGCAAATCAGCGAGAAAGAGAAGAAAAGCACTTTTCGCTCTTTCTTGAAGAAGCGGAATGCCAAACACAGGCACCAAATCACCAGCACAAACGATGCCAAGCCATAGCCTTGGCGAATGAAAAATTCGGCAGCTGATGCGCCCAGCGTACCCATGATATTGCGTGTGGGTACATGCTCGCGTGCGTTTGCAATGGCAGAATCGGCTGTAATGCTTTGATCAACATCGCCCGCTCCGAAGCAGAACGAGAAGAACGCCACACACAGGAATATACCGACCAAGAAAAACAGTGAGCCAATAATCAGACGGGTGCGCCCATCTTTAAAGAAATAAGAAACTCGCCGACGGAATGTGAGCTGCTGCTCTTCCGCCTGCTTCTTGGCTTCCTGCTCGCGACGAGTCTCATTCTGAACGCCCGTAAGGTCGGGGTTAAATGTTGTGTCTTTTCTCATTTTGTAGGTTATTCTTTATATTTTTCGAAATCTTATTTTTTTAAATTAACTCTCAAACCAGAAATCTCTGGTAAACAGCACCAACACCGTGAACAGTTCCAGACGGCCCACCATCATTTCCAGCGACATCAGCCACTTTGCCAATGGGTGAACGGCATCTAAATCGGTCACGATATTCAAGCCCACATTGCTGATGCACGACATAGAGGTGAAGATTGCTTCGAATGGGTCGTTGATGCCCAAAAAGTTGAACGCAAGCGACATCACCACCATATAGAAAATGAAGATGGAAAGGAACGCCACCACGCGCGACACTAAATATTGAGGCACTGCCCTACCGTCAACTCTTACGGCTGTAACGGTATTGGGGTGAATCACCTTGTAAAATTCATTGCGAATGTTCTTTATCATCACCACCATGCGGTCGATTTTCGCACCACCGGCAGTAGAACCTGCCATACCACCGAAAAACATCACCACCATGAGAACGAACGACACAAACGTGCCGTAAGCTTCAAAATTGATGGCGGCAAAACCTGTGGAGGTGATTGCCGAAACGGTGTTGAACGCAGCATCCACAGCATGGTCAAGCAATGTTTTGTCGCTCAACTGTGCGTGGATATTGACAGTGGTATCGTAGTAGAGCGTACGCCCCATGATAATCAATGAGGTGATCAGCACCACCATCGTGTACCACTTCAGCGTGGTGCTGTGCTTCAATGCCTTCAGTCCGTTGCGCTTAGCCACAGCAAACACAAGTGCAAAATTGATACCACACACAAACATGAACAGCATAATGATACAGTTGCTGTAGATGTCGGCATATTTTGAATAGTCGTTCACCGTGGAGAATCCACCTGTAGATACGGTGGAAAGGGTGTGGCAAATGGCATCGAACATGTTCATCGGACCCACAGCAAGCAATGCGCACAGCAATACGGTGTAGAACACATACAGCCCCCACAGCCACATTGCCGTTTCACTCACGCGCGGACGCATACGCTCGTGCGAAATACCAGTCACTTCGGCATTAAACATGGCTATACCGCCTTTGGTGTTGAGCATCGGTATCACGGCAAGGGTAAACAGAATGATACCCATACCGCCAATCCACTGCGAGAGCGCACGCCACATGAGTATGCCGTGTGGCGCTTTCTCCACATCGGCTATCATGGTCAAGCCTGTGGTGGTGAATCCCGACATCGACTCAAAAAAAGCGTCGGTAATGCTGGGGAGCACACCTGTGGCACAGAATGGTATCATGGAAAATGCTGAGAAAAACACCCACACCACGCTCGTGAGCAAAAAGCCCTCACGGCGGCGCATCTGTGTGGTCTTGATGGGCACTTTATACAGCCCTGCACCACACACGAAGGTGATTACAGCCGACCACAGGAATGCCATTGAGCAATCCGTCTCGGCATACACCACCGATGTGGCAAGCGGAATGAGCATAAAGCCAGCCTCTATCATCAGCAGAAGCCCTATGATTCGCAGCACAAGCGGGAAATTGATATGGTGGCAATGTAAACTCATATCTATTTCTTAAAGAATTTTTCAACTTTATGAAACGAGCCATGCATACAGAACACCACCACATGATCGCCGGGCTGCAAGCGTGTATTACCTTTCACAAGCATACCCACGCCATCTCTCACCAAACCTGCAAGGGTGATTTCGGCTGGTATGTCGAAATCTTTAATGTCTTTTGAGCAGAGTTTGCTGCCTTCTTTTATCACCACCTCTGCCACTTCGGCATCGGCGAGGGCAAGGCAGCGGGCGTTGTCTTCCTCGCTGTCGAGCAGCATTTGGAATATGCGGCTTGAGGCGAGCAGTTTTTTATTGATGATGGTGCCGATGTTCAGGCGTTCTGCCTCGTGCACAAACTGGATATTCTCCACTTCGGCGATGGTTTTGCACACACCATATTCCTTCGACATCAGGCAACTCAGGATATTGGTTTCGGAGCGGTCGCTCAATGCGGCGAAAGCGTCGATGCCGCCTGCCTCTTCTTCCATAATGTCGCTGTCGGTGGCATCGCCATGCACGATTTTGCAATGTGGGAGCACGTCCACGAGATAGGCGCAGCGATCTTCGTCAGGTTCAACGATTTTCACCTTCACATCATATTTTTCAAGTTCTTTCGCCACTTGCACGGCAATGGCGGAGCCGCCCATAATGAGCATTTTTTTCACTTGCACCTTTCTCTTACCGCACAGCTCCACCACCTGGTCCAAGTGGTCGCGTGTGGTAGTGATATATGCCACATCGTTGTCCATCACGATGTCGTCGCCACGAGGAATCAGAATTTCACCATTACGGCGAATGGCATTCAAGTGAATGAATGTGTTGCTGCCGCCTATTTCACGAAGGCGTTTGCCCACCATAGGCGAAGTGCCTCTCAATTTCACGGCCGCTACAATCAGTTGACCGTCGAAAAGTTCAAACCAGTTGCGCACCCAGTTGTGCTTCAGCGCTGTGGCGATTTCCTCGGCTGCGAAAAGTTCTGGGTAAATCAGCGTGTCAACGCCCATTCCCTTGAAAAACCCGGAATATTCTGGGCGTAAAAACTCATAATTGTCTATTCGCGCCACGGTTTTTTCCGCACCCATGCTCTTAGCGATAGAGCAAGCCAATATGTTGCGCGTTTCGTAAGGTGTAACGGCGATAAACAAGCCGCAGTTGCTCACTCCTTCGTTTTGAAGTGTCTTGAAAGATGTGCACTCGCCTAAGCAAGTTTTCAAATTATACGAATCAAGAGCAAAGAGTTTTTTTTCATCGTTGTCAATCACGATGATGTCGCGGTCTTCGTCGCTCAGCATCTTCGCCAAGTGCGAGCCAACCTCTCCTGCTCCAGCAATAACTATTCTCATTGTGTTATTTTTGATTTAAAATCTTACAGATGGTGTCGGCTATCGATTCGGCATCAATGCCACACTGGTGCTTCAACTGTGCCACGGTGCCTTGATGCACAAACTCGTCGGGAATGCCCAGACGTGTGAGGCGTGGCGCATTCTCCTTGTCGGAAAGCCATTCCGACACAGCGCTGCCCAAGCCACCCTCGATGGTGCCGTCTTCCACAGTCACCACATGGGCATACTTATCTTTCACTTCAGCCAAAATAGCCTCGTCGATAGGTTTGAGGAATATCATATCGTAATGAGCCACCGAAATGCCTTTTTCTTTCAACTTTGCGAGTGCTTTCTGCACTTCGTTGCCTATGGTGCCAATGCTCAGCACGGCAAGTTTATCACCGTCGGCGAGCTTTCTGCCCTTGCCTATCGGCAATTCCTGCATTTCGCATTTCCAGTCGGCATACACGCCTCCGCCACGCGGATAGCGAATGGCAAACGCCCCCTTGCCTTCGAGTTGCGAGGTGTACATCAAATGGCGCAAATAGTGCTCATCCATTGGAGCCGACACGGTCATGCCGGGTATGCAGCGCAGATATGCCAAATCGTAGGTGCCGTGATGCGTCACACCATCTTCACCCACAAGTCCGGCACGGTCGATGCAGAAGGTGACTGGCAAATGCTGGATAGCCACATCGTGAATGATATTGTCGTAGGCGCGCTGCAAGAAACTGCTGTAGATGGCGCAGAATGGGTGCATTCCGTCTTTTGCCAAACCGCCGGCGAATGTCACGGCGTGGCCCTCGCTGATGCCCACATCGAAGGTGCGCGCTGGCATCACTTCTTGAAGCATCGACACCGAGGTGCCCGATGGCATGGCGGCGGTAATACCCACCACCTTGTCGTTTTTCTCTGCCAATTCCACCAAAGTGTGGCCAAACACGTCTTGATACTTCAATGGCTTGCCTGTGGTGTCGCTCACGATGCGCTCACCTGTCTCCTCATTGAATTTGCCCGGTGCGTGCCATACCGATGGTGCTTCTTCCGCTGGTTTGTATCCCTTGCCCTTGCGTGTGTGCAGATGCACAATCTTCGGACCGGTCATATCTTTCACATCTCGGAATGTCTTCACCAGTTGCACCACATCGTGTCCGTCAAACGGTCCGAAATAGCGAATGTTCAGACCCTCGAAAATGTTTTGCTGCCCCGAAAGCAGCGATTTCATCGCATTATTGAAGCGAAGCACCAATCCCTTACCCTTATCGGTGATGATGTGGTGGCGGCGCAAGAACTGGTATGTTTTGTAGCGCAGATTGTTGTAGCGCTTCGATGTGGTGAGTTTGGTCATGTAGGCACTCAGTGCGCCCACATTCTCATCAATCGACATATCATTGTCGTTGAGCACGATCAGCATATTGTTGGGGTGCGACGACACATTGTTCAAACCCTCAAACGCCAAACCGCCACTGATGGAGGCATCGCCGATGATAGCCACAATCTTGCGTTGCTTATCGGTCAGTTCCGAGGCTATCGACATGCCCAATGCGGCAGAAATACTGTTGCTGGCGTGGCCTGCCATAAAGGTGTCGTATTCGCTCTCGCTGGGGTTGGGGAAACCGCTCAGTCCGCCCATTGTGCGGTTTTCGTAGAAAAGGTCGCGGCGGCCTGTGAGTATCTTGTGCGCATACGCCTGATGGCCCACGTCCCACACCAGTCGGTCGTTGGGCGTGTCAAACACATAGTGCAGCGCCACATTTATCTCCACTGCACCCATGCTTGAGGCGAAGTGTCCGGGATTCGATGAGAGGAAATGCACGATAAATCGGCGCAATTCTTCACACACTTGTGGCAACTGTTTCACATCGAGTTTGCGCAAATCTGCCGGGCTATCAATCGTAGCGAGCAGAGGGAAGTGCTTATTAATATATTCGTTATCCGACATTACTTATTTATTAAATCATGATCGGTGAAATGCCGTGGCTGTTGACCGCAAATGGACATATACAACGATAATCCACTTTAAATCACATCGTTGCCAAAGCCGCACACCGAAGTGGTTTTGCTTATTTTAATTCCGCGGAAATGCTTACGTATTTCCACTATCTTTCAACTTGCAAATATAACAAAATTTACCCTTTTTTCCTTGATAAAAAGCAGAAAAAAGCACAGATTGCCCGCCGCACACCGCAGCCGCCCAATCTGTGCCTCACTATGATTTTTTTTTTGAGAAGAGAGCAGACCGCATCAAAAGTCAGCCCCCCTGCCGCATCAATAGTTCACATCCACACCACGCTCCACGCCGTCGTTTCGGAGTGTGCGTTTGGATTTATTCCATTTTTTGCCGAAGTCAAGCCTATAGTTGATGCTCACCATCACCTTGTTGGCGTCGTCTTTAATGCACTGAACCATTGTATTCGGGTGCACGGCGGAAATCGTCTGTGCTTCGTCTATGCTGCCCCGCTTGGTGAATAGGTTCACACCTGTAAGAGCGAAATTCCAGTTTTTATAGCGGTATTGCACCTGTATGGTGTTCCACCGGGTCTCCGACGTGAATGTGCCGCCAACCAAGTTGTGCCGTGGCTTAATCTGATAGTTTGCCGACACCACCCAGTTTCCCCACCAGAAAGTGCCATTCACCGAGCCATACAGCCGCTTTTTGCTGAATTTTCGTTCTGGCAAAATCACGCGATAGCTGTCCCAGCCAAGTTTCCCCCACAGTGTGAAGTGGTCAAGCAGATTGTCGAATGTCACATACCATTCCAAGTTCACCAAATCGTCATGACGTCCGTTGATGGTCTTACTCATAAACTTGCCATAATAAGGGCTCTCCACATCGCTGATATAGCTATAATCATAGTAAATAGGCTTATTGGTGCGGCTGTGCGACACCCACAGCGAAGTGTTGAACTTCCGATAGACATACCTAAAATACACACGGTTTCGGATATACTGCGACGGCTTCAAATCCGGATTGCCTTGGCGAACCGATATGCCGTCGATGGTCTGCACCAGTTCCGACTGCTGCGAGGCCGATGGCATCGACGGATCGTAAAGAAACAGGTAATTCGCCGTTAAATGACTTGATATAGCATAATTCATACTCACATTCACTTTCAAGCGAGAGGCATTCACAATATAGCCATTATTGCTGCTGTGATTATTTTGATACGCTAAATTCACGCCATAGTTGAATTTTCCGTGGCGCCCGTAAAGCTGGGTGTACGCCGACACCATATTCATGCTTATCTCGTCGGAGTTGAGTGACGCGTTTTCCGCTTGGGTATTCTTTAATGAGTTGAAATAGTCCTGAACGCCAAAGTTTGCCACAAAGTGCTTTGAGAACGACTTGCTGTACATCACTTCAGCACCAACACGCCACGCCTCGTTTTTGGTTTGATTGTTCCAACTTTGGTTTTCCGCCACATTTTCCGCCACATCAGACGAAAATCTGCCATAATCTCCAGTCGAGTACCTTCCGTAAGCATTCACCTCTAAACTCTGGCTTTCGTTTATCTGTTTTCTGAAAAACAAATCCAATTTAGGCGAGGTGAAATCAATGTCGCTATGAAGAAATCGATTGAATTTTCTCACATTCATGCCTATGGTTTCGGTATTCCATGAATTGTCGTCAACCTTTTGACTTTCAAACGACACATCAGTGTTTAGCGCAAACATAGTGTTCACACTGTGCATATAAGTGTAGCCCAGCGACAAGGTGTTTGAGAGATAATTGAAATCGCACGGCATGCCCACACTGCTGCGCACAATTGGGTCTTCACCAAGCGCTTCACTCTTCACAAATCGCTCTTCCGAAGATTTGGAGCGCTTATTGTAGTCACGCCATCCTCCACTGTAGTTCACTTCAAATTCCGACTTTTTGTAATGATAGTTCACACCCACATCGGCATTGATGCTGCCAGTGGTCACTGCGCCCAGGTAATTGGCTATCACATAACCGCCATCGTCTCTGGGCTTCAAAATAAAGTTGATAATCTGGCGGTTGCCGTATCTGATGTCTGGATTGTCGTGATACTCCACGCGAAGCACATTGTCGGGACTCACCGACAGCACATGGTTTATGTCCGTAGGCTTTCCGTTGATTTTAAACACAGGCGTCTTGTTGTCGACCGACACCGACCGCAGTGTCTCATTCACCATCAGGCCAGGCAGTTTAAATTGAATTCTATTCAGCAGCGACAAGCCATTCGTCGATTGCTCCAATTCTCTGGATGAGGGAATGATGATATAGCGGTCTGCCGTCTGCGTGACGGATTGCGCAGTGACGGTGACCTCATCTAAGCTGACCGACATTGGGCTAAGCCGCACCACGCCCAAGTCGAGGAAAGACTCCATTGTGCCATCTACCCTCATGTACACTGGCGCATAGCCTTCTTTCGTGATTTCAAGCGAGAGCGTGGTGTCGCTCACATTTGCCGATGCGAATTGTCCATTTTGGTCTGTCTCTATGCCCACACGCACCTTATTCTCAGCATTGCGCCCCACTATAAGCACTTTTCTTATTGGCTTATTGGTGCCACCGTCTACCATTGTGCCTCTTATCACATAGGCAAAAGCCTGCGAGGGCACAAAAAGGACAGCCCAAGCCAACATTACGCCAAGCGATTTCACCACATTCCACTTCTTAAACTTTTTTTGAAAATCACGCATCGTTCGTTGTCAGTTAATGGTTTTATTAATCAGTGCCCCAAAATTACTCAAAAAAAAAAAAAAAAAATACAAGTTTTTTGGCCAAAAAACTTGTATTCCTGCAGAAAAACTCCACTTCTCCACTTCATGCACACATAACCATGTTTTATTGCTCCGACTTTCGTCACTCTATCGCATTAGAGTTACCATAGGACTGTGGCGTGCCAGATTGAGGTGCGCTGAAGTGCCATCCATTTGCAGAAGCGTCATTCCCGCTGTCGGCATTGTGGGTAATCACCACTTCCACACGGCGGTTGAGCGCACGCCCGTCGGAGGTGCGGTTGTCGCCCACCGGACGCTGGTCAGCCATACCTTTGCAGAAAATTTGGCTCGATGGCACACCCTTCTTCACCAAATACGCTTTCACCACTTGGGCGCGCTCCACCGAGAGGCGGCAACGCTGATTGTAGGTGCCAGTATTGTCGGTATAACCGTAGATTTCGGCGCACGCCGTTGGGTCGTTGATGAGTTTGCGCGCCACACGGTCGAGTGCCTTCTTTGCGCCACCGTCGAGTTTGGTTTTGCTTTGTGCGTAGTAAATGCAGTTGTCGCCACGGCGTGGAGCGCTCGTGCGATAGGTGTACTGCGTTTGAGTGCCATACAGTTCATCACCGCCATAGTAGTTTCCGCTTGCATTTTGCTGCCTTTGCTCAGCTTTTTTGTCCATGTCGCTACCGATTGCGGAACCGATAGCCGCACCAGCCACAGCACCCACAGCCGCACCTATAATCGAGTTGTTGCGGCTTGAGTAGTAACCATTGCCCATCAGCGAACCGATGAAAGAGCCTGCGCTTGCGCCCGAAGTGGCACCCACCACAGCTCCCTTAGTAGAATTGCTTGCGTCGGGGTCGGACATCACTGCCCACTCAGCCAAACCACAACTGGTGGTAGAGCCCATCAATAATGAGCCACATAATATAGTAAGTAAAGTTTTTTTCATAGTCACAAAATTTTAAATTCCACTATCAATAATATGACTTGCGAAACGAAAAATCGTTTAATCCTAATCCACTGCAAATTTACACTAATTTTTTGAATATCAACCACACTACACGAAAAACCAGCCCTAAAAACTATCGTCTTAACCTCCCTAAAATTCGTCTTAACTTCCAAAAAATCCAATCTCTAACATCTAACTTCTAATTTCTAACATCTATTTCTCTTTATGCAATCGTTTGAATATTAAAACTCATTAACAAGGTGTGCCCTATCTTGGATTGACTGAAAAAAAAGTTTAACTTTGTGTGTGCCTTTTTACGACACGAAAAATCTGAAAACATTAACATATTATTATAGTATTACAAAATTATGTCAAAAATCACGAAAAAAATGGCCCTCGACTATCATCACTTAGATGATAAGCCTGGAAAAATTTGCGTGGTACCCACCAAGCCATACCAATCTCAAACCGACCTTTCACTCGCATATTCTCCTGGCGTGGGTTTCCCCTGCCTCGAAATCAAAGACAACGCCGACGATGTGTATAAATACACCAACAAGGGCAACCTTGTGGCTGTAATCTCAAACTGCACCGCCGTGCTCGGACTGGGCGACATCGGTCCGCTGGCTGGCAAGCCTGTGATGGAAGGCAAGGCGCTGCTGTTTAAGATTTTCGCTGGCCTCGACAGCTTCGACATTGAACTCGACGAAAAAGACCCCGAAAAGTTTATCGCTGCCGTTAAGGCGATTGCCCCCACTTTCGGCGGCATCAACCTTGAGGACATCAAAGCACCTGAATGTTTTGAAATCGAACGTCGCCTGAAGGAGGAATGCGACATTCCTGTGATGCACGACGACCAGCACGGCACAGCCATCATCTCTGGCGCAGGACTCATCAATGCGCTTGAAATTCAGGGCAAAAAAGCCAAAGATGTGAAACTCGTGGTCAATGGTGCCGGTGCTGCCGCCATTTGCTGCACACGCCTGTATATGCAACTCGGTGTGAAGAAGGAAAATATCGTGATGTGCGACAGCCGTGGCGTGATTTCCAATCGCCGCGATAAACTCACCGAGCAGAAGAAGGAATTTGCCACCGACCGCGAAATCAACACGCTTGAAGAGGCTATGGTGGGCGCTGATGTGTTCCTGGGGCTTTCGGTGAAAGATGTGGTTACGCCCGAAATGATCAAGTCGATGGCTGCCAAGCCTATCGTGTTTGCGCTGGCTAACCCCGACCCTGAAATCGCCTACGACAAGGCCGTGGCTTCACGCTCCGACCTCATTTTTGCCACCGGACGCAGCGACTACCCCAACCAAATCAACAATGTGCTGGGCTTCCCCTACATCTTCCGTGGCGCTATCGACTGCTCTGCCACCGAAATCAACTCTGCAATGGAGCTGGCGGCTGTGCGCGCTATTGCCGATTTGGCAAAAAAGAACGTGCCACCTGTGGTGAACGCCGCCTACAAGATGAACAACTTGAAATTCGGCCCGAAATACATTCTTCCAAAGGCACTCGACCCTCGCTTGATCGAAACCGTATCTACCGCCGTGGCTAAAGCGGCTATGGATTCGGGCGTGGCACGCCGCCCTATCGACGACCTCGACGCTTACCGCTCTGAACTGCGCAAGGTGCTGGGCTACGACAACAAGTTGCTCCGCCGCTTTACCGACACGGCGAAGAACTCGCCAAAGCGTGTGGTGTTTGCGCAAGCCAATACCGACAATATGCTCCAAGCTGCCGTGGAGGCTTACAAGAGCGGCATCTGCTTCCCTATTTTGCTGGGCAACGAGGAAATGATTGCAAAGCGTGCTAAGAAACTCGACCTCGAACTGAAGGGCATCACCATCGTGAACCCTCGCCACGACCGCGAGGAACGCCGCCGCGCACGTTATGCCAAGTTGCACATGAATAAGCATCAGCGCGATGGCATCAACCTGACCGAAGCCTACGAAAAGATGTACGACCGCAACTATTTCGGTATGATGATGGTGGAAACCGGCGAGGCCGACGCTTTCATCACTGGCACTTTCGCCGGCAGCGGCAACACTGTGAAGATTGCGAAAGAGGTGATTGGCATCAAGCCTGGATTCAAGCATTTCGCCACTCTCCACATTCTCAACACCAAGCGTGGCACTTTCTTCCTTGCCGACACTTCTATCAACCACGAGAACTCTACCGAGGAACTGGTTGACATCGCACGCCTCACCTACGACGCTGTGAGATATTTCGCGCACTATCCTGTAATGGCTATGGTTTCGTACAGCAACTTCGGCTCAAACCCCGAACACGGCCCTATCGAAATCCACAACGCCATCGACATCTTGCACCGCGACTATCCCGAAATACTGGTGGAAGGCGAAATGCAAGTGCAATACGCCCTCAACAAGCAGTTGCGCGACAAGCAATTCCCATTCAACAAACTCGTGGGTAAAGATGTGAACACACTCATATTCCCTAACTTGAGTGCTGCCAACACCGTGTTCCAGATGCTCCTTGAAATGGGCGCAGCCGAAATCGTGGGCCCAATCCAAATCGGCTTGAACAAGCCAATCCACTTCACCAGCATCGACACCTCGGTACGCGACATCGTAAACCTCACCACCATGGCAGTAATCGACGCCAACGTTTACGAAAAAGTAACCCTAAAAAAGTAAAGGCTAAAACAACCAGCCAAAACACCAAATAAATCAAGCTCGCAAAGTGCCCAAACACCTTGCGAGCTTTTTCCTTCTCCCCCCTCCCCCAATCCTCCAATACATCATTTTTTCACACAAAACTTCTTTATATCAAAAACAAAACAGTATCTTTGTCTATAGATATATTATCTATATGGTAAACAAAAATATAAGTCAAATAATATTTATATAAAATAAAAAAACTACGAACATGGCAATACCAAAATTTGAAGACTTTCTTTATCCATTTCTTTTTCGCTTAAAGGATATGAACAATGTCAGCATCAAGGAAATGAGAAAGTACATTATAGAACATTTTCATCTTACTGATGAAGATTGTAAATTGAGAACAAAAAGTGGATCAGCCAACCAACTTGACGACAGATTAGGATGGTCTCGCCAATGGCTTCGTCGTGCCTTGTTTATAGAAATCCCTCAAAGAGGTGTTTATAAAATCACAAAACGAGGTGTAGAATACCTGCAAAATCATACTGATTTAAGGCAAACGGATTTAATGAAATATCCAGAGTTTGCGGAATACGCAACAACCTCGTCTGGAACTGAAAAAAAACAGACAGCTAAAGTTATAGAAGAATTGGAAGATTCTAAACAAACACCAACTGAACAATTAGAAAATGCTTATCAAACTATCGTAAAGGACTTGGCTGCCGACTTGTTGCAAAAAGTATTGGAGCAGTCAGCACAGTTCTTTGAACACTTGGTGTTGGATCTGTTATTGAAAATGGGTTATGGTGGTTCCCTGTCTGATGCTGGATTAGTAACTAAATATTCCCATGATGACGGAATTGATGGTATAATCAAAGAAGATAAACTTGGGTTGGACAAAATCTACATACAGGCCAAACGATATAATACAGCAAACACCATTGTCAAACCGCAAATTCAACAATTTGTGGGAGCGCTTGATGAGCAGAAAGCAAGTAAGGGCGTATTCATTACCACGAGTTCATACAGTTCTGAAGCAAGAAAATATGCAGAGGAAAAAGCCAGCAAAAAGATAGTTTTGATTGACGGGCAAGAACTTGCGAGATATATGATTGAGTACAATGTCGGAGTTAGCTTAAAACATGTCTATGAGGTAAAACGCATCGACTCAGATTACTTCGAAGATGACAATAATGAATAAGCAAAAAATGTAGATTCTTTTGCAGAATGTGGCAGTTTGAGTTTAGATTTGCAACAGGATGGGGTTTCTCCATGGTTCGTAAACGAAATCGTGGAGCAGTTTCGTAACACCTACAAAACAACCAAGAATTGGGCAACGAACACAATCTCGTGGGCGATATGGTCAAACTAAACTTGCATATTGAAATATATAATAAAAAAGTTCCTACCAACAAGGAAACTTACTGTTGGAGTAACGATATACAGGCGATGCTATAGACATTGTGGCGAATTTGCGAACCATTGGATATGTGCTGTTCTATACTTGTATAGTAATTGACCAGCATCTTTTCCGTGTAAAAAGTACTCTGACCATAAAGTCTGTAAAGGATTAAAAATGATTGTACGACTTTAGTTTATATCAATGATATAGATACTGCTCTCGAAAGAAAATCATCTGGCATATATTCTTTTAAAAAAAGAGTATTCTCTAACAACGAGAAATGATGCTCAATATTTAGAAGTTTAAGATTTGTATCATCAAAATTAATAAAATAATGGCAAAAAGAAAAGTAAGTTTTAATTATTTGTTCCTAAAACATGAAGGTTTGGAACTGTCAATAGAAAATGCATTGAGTACAATTGTCACATTTCTTCTATCAAAAGAAAAAATAGATAGAAAGCAAGATGTAAATAGTGATAAATTTGCATTTTTAGATAATGTCGACTATGATACGACAAGTGAATATCATACAATGCAATTGTTGTTTAAAAGTGCTAAGCATAGTTATCGAGCACCTCTCCTTGACAAAAATACAGCCGAAGCAAGAGACAATCCAAAAACGATGAGTGAAGGGGAGCAAATGAAAACTCATTTACTTATAAAATTCAAGGAAGGAGATGCTGTTTTGTTTTTAGAAATGGGCAACAATTTACTCACTTGTGGAAATATCGTAAATTATTTGAACTATGTTCTTTTATCATACAACTCCCAATTTGAAGAAAATGATCAACGAAGAATCCTTGGAAAATTCAGCTTTGAAATGATAGCTCGTGATGACTTTCAAGAGGTCCTTCATGGAATGGATAGAGTTTTGTGTGCAGAGATTTATATAGATAAAGCCGTTTTAGGGTCTGAAGTACTTAACTTTTCTGCACCATCAGAGAAGATAAAGGAAAATGTTATGCTTACAATTAAAGCAGAGCGTAAAAAAAGTATTAAAGATCATATCTATGATTTTGTGGATAGATACAATGATACCCAATCAAAAATAAGAAGAATTCGTGTCACAGGAAAAGCGACAAATGGAAATTCGAGTATCATTGATACAAGTTTTATAGTTAAAAAAGAATTTATAGAAGTTCAACAAGACTCGGATACAGGAGAATATATTTCCGCAAATGTTTTTTTCCAATTAATGACTCTCTCTAACGAATGTTGAATATAAAATGTGGTGTGAATATCTATATGTAATTTTAGCATATGCCGATATGCTAAAGAAAGGCGAGAAACGATTTGAAATATATATACCTGCAATCATTGCTATTACAAGTTTTATATACTCTCTCATTTCTTGCAACTATATTGTGCAATTTGATTTCATAAAAGAGATTATTCCTTTTATAGAAACATTGTTGGGATTTACTCTTGCCGCATTAACACTTTTATTATCCAATAATCGTATTGAAGAAAAAACGAGAAACTACCCTATGGAAAGAGAAATTAGGGGTAAAACCATAACAATGTTCCAATTCTTGGTAGTTCTTTATTCTTATTTGATTATTTGTGAGACAATTTTATGTATTTTGTATTATATCGCAACATTATTTCCTACAAGTGTAAACGCGATAATAGCTGACATAGGGAATTCATTCTTTATTTGGGGAGTTTTTCATGTACTATTTTCAACGTTAAGAACAGCCTCTAACATGTATCACATAACTATAAGGAAATAGAATGATGAATATACAATTATTGATAGGCGAAGCTACTGCTTACGACAAGAAACAACAACTTGAAGTCAAACGTCCAAAGAGTTGGTTGAAAAGTGTGTCTGCCTTTGCAAATGGCGAAGGCGGCACATTGGTGTTTGGTGTTAGTGACGATGATCAAGTGGTGGGGCTTGTTGATGCAGAAAGCGATGCAGAAAGAATAAGTGAAGCGATAAAGACAAAACTTGACCCCATACCTTCTGTAAACCTTGAATTTAAGGAAGTGAATGACAAAAAACTTGTATTACTCCACGTTTACAAAGGACAGGAAACTCCTTATTACTATATCGGCGACAAGCAACGTTTGGCTTTCGTTAGAATTGGCAACGAATCTGTCGTTGCCGACAGGCTTCAACTGAAAAGCCTCGTCATGAAAGGTGCTGGCCGCTCATTTGATGCTATTTCATCTCCTTACGAATTTGAAGATATGGCTTTCACTAAACTGAAATCCGCTCATTTCAAGCGCTTAAACCAGTCGTTTAATGATAGTGATTTTGTTTCATGGGGAATCGTGGATAATGAAGGGAAATTGACCAATGCAGGGGCATTGTTGGCTGACGATTCCCCAATACGCCATTCTCGCATTTTTTGCACCCGTTGGAATGGGCTTGATATGACCAGCGGTTTGGTCGAGGCTTTAGATGATGCGGAACTTGAAGGCAGTGTTATTGGTCAATTACAGGACGCTGTTGCCTTCGTAAGAAACAATTCACATCGAAGGTGGTGGAAGGAGGCTGAATATCGCGAAGAATTGCCCGACTATCCAGAGCGTGCTGTAACAGAAGTAATCTGTAATGCTATTATACACAGGGATTATATGGCGTTAGGTAGTGAAATACACATTGATATGTACGACGACCGTATGGAAGTGTACTCCCCTGGTGGCATGATTGATGGCAGTTTGATACAGCAATTAAATCCTTTAACCGTGCCATCTAAACGGCGCAACCCTTTACTTGCCGACTTTTTCCATCGCCTAAAATTAATCGAGCGTAGAGGAAGTGGTATGAAGAAAATCATCGGCGAATATCAGCGATATGATAATTTGAAAAGCTACCATGCTCCTGAATTCAGCTCTAATACTTCTGAATTCCACGCCGTTTTGTGGAACCTCAATTATGAGGCAAGTGTCAAGAAAGAGTTCGTAAAAGAGGATGCAAAGTTCGTAAAAGAGTTCGTAAAAGAAGACGCAAAGTTCACAAAAGAATTCATAAAAGCCCAAAGAATCATTTACAAACTCATCTCCGAGCAACCTCAAATCAGCGCAGCCACTATGGCAGAAAAAATAGGTATATCTTCGCGTCAAGTTCAGAAATACCTGAAAAGACTCACCGATTTACAACTGATAATCAGAGAAGGTGGTCGCAAGAATGGATTTTGGAAAATCATCGACAACGATTACGAAGATTTTTTCAAGAGAATATAGAATGAAATGAGGGTGTATCGCTAGCGATACGCCCTCATTCATATCTGTCAGTACACCTTCGGTGTTATCTTTGTTTACTTTATTTCTTTTTGTTTAGGTGGTTGAAGATTTCGCCTTGTTTTTTCTTGGCGGCGGCTATGCTGGCTGGGTCGCCTGCTTTTGCGCCGTATTTTTCCAGTTGTGGAATGTGGAGCACTGCACCCACTGGAATGGTGTTGGGGTTAGGATATTTTGCCTTGTTTTCTTCGTAGATGTAAACCCAGAATTTATCGGAGCCATAGTGCTTGCGGCTCATGCGATAGAGGTTAGTGCCCGGCTTAATGGTGTCGGTGGTACCGGCAGCCACACTTGCCGTGGTTGGTTTTGCAGCCTCGGCCTTTTGCTTTTCTTCCTCGGCTTTCTTCTTTTCCTCTTCCGCCTTTTTCTTATCTTCTTCCGCTTTCTTTTGCTCCTCGTCAGCTTTTTGCTTGTCGGCATCAGCTTCGGTAGAGTTTTCGGCTAATGCTTGTTCGGAAGCTACCACCGAATCGGTCGCAACGTGTTCGGTGAAAGGTTCCTCGTCGGCTGGCGTAGCCTCGTAGCCCTTCATCAAATACAGACGATAAGCAAACAGCGTAACAATCAGCGTGGTAACTACACCCACAACGAAGCCCTCCAACAGCGAGCGGCGAGTGATGCGGCGTTTGTCAATCTCTTGTCCCACACGCTCGTCAGCCAATTCCTCGCTCACCATTTCACCTTCTGCTTCTGCTTCGGACTCACCTTCTGCTTCGGCGTCTTCCGCCTCATCTTCAGGCTCTGCCACGGCAGATGGCTCAACTTCCGTTACTGGTTCTGGCTCGGCTTCTTCCTCTATTTCGGCTTCTTCTTCCGAAACGGCTTCTTCCGGCTCGTCAGCAGGCTCTTGGACAGGCACTTCTGCAGGAGCCCCAGCCTCTGCGGGCACTTCTTCCGATGGCTCAACAGGAGCCTCAGCCTCTGTTTCTGCTTCCTCTGACTCAGGTTCTTCCACAGGAGCCACGAACACAGGAGGCATCACCACTTCTTCCTCTGCGGCTACGGGTGCTTCAGCAGCTGGTGCCTCAGCGGCGGCGGAGTCGTCGGCATCTTCCTCGACTGGGGTGGCCTCGGCTGGTGCTTCGGTTGACTCACCGGCATCGATGGCGGCGAGTTGGTCGTCGGTCACGTCATCGTCAAGGATTTCAGTTTCAAAGTGCATAAAAGGCTGATTGATAGCCTCTGCCATATCTTTATCGGGGGCAAACGACAGTTTCTTATGCCCCGGAATCTCAATTTCTTCGCCCGTGTTCACGTCCACGCTTTTTCGAGGACTCACTTCGGTGAGTTTAAACGTGCCAATACCCTTCACCTTCACGCTCTCGCCATCGATAAGCGACTGTGAAATAGTGGCAAACAGTTCTTTCAGAAACAGTTCGCTCATGCGCTTTGAAGTATTGGCATATTGTGCCACTTGCTCAACAAGTTCGGGAAATGTTACCTTATTGTTCATGTCGTTACAGAATGTTCAAGTTCAACGAAATTACTTCAAGCGGTTTTTCAACACGTTACTCACCTTGAAGGCCAACACCACTTTTGGTGGAACGAGCATACGCTTTCCATTGCTGGGGTTTACCACCACACGTTCGTTCTTCTTTTTAGCCTCAAAATTTCCGAAACCCGGTATGGCCACGCTGTCGAGCGCACCGCAGCGAGTTTTCACCACTTCTGCGAATGCCTCCATCAGTTTAGCCACATCGCCTTTACTTCGTCCCAGATTTTCTGAAACCTTTTCCAAAAGTTCCTTGTTGTCCATAATAGTAATTTTATCATACAAAATTAATCAAACCTACCGCAAACTGCAAATAATTCCCCAAAAATCTCCTTGCCTCACACGGATCCCACGGATCTCACTGATTTTTTGTGGGTGAGAAATCTCACGGAGGCTCGCCGCCGGTTTGCTCCAAAGGCTCACACAGATTCAACGGATTCAACAAAAATTATTCGTGGGATTCGGGGGTTAAAAACTTGCCACAAATTAACACAAATTTTCACAAATAGGGAGCACCTGAAACACCTGAAACACCTGAAACACCTGAAACACCTGAAACACCGTTTGAGAAATTAGAAATTAGAAATTAGAAATTAGAGGTTAGAGGTTAGAAATTAGAAATTAGAAATTAGAGGTTAGAGGTTAGAAATTAGAGGTTAGAGGTTAGAAATTAGATGTTTTGATTTTGGAGCGAAGATATGAGTTTGGTTGGGTTCGTTCAATGCCAAAATGGGGAGATTCAACAAAAAATATTCGTGAGATTCGGGGGATTCGTGGTTTGGGGCTTTACTTTTCGGGGTTTGGAACTTTACTTTTCGTGGTTTGGGACTTTACTTTTTGTGGATTCGAAGTGGGATTTGTGGTTTGGAACTAATTTTTGGGGAGAAATGGTGGGGAAATAGGCAAAAAGTGCGTAACTTTACATTTTGATGATAAACCCCGAAAAAATACACTCAATAACTGACTACACTATTATGGCGAAGAAAGATACCACTTCTATTGGATTTGAAGATAAGATTTGGAAAGCTGCCGATGTGCTCCGTGGCAACCTCAATGCCTCTGAATACGAGGGCGTGGTTTTGGGACTTATTTTCCTTAAATATATTTCTGATAAATTTGAAGAGAAATTCAGCGAACTCTCTGCCGACGAATATGCCGACGAGGAGGACAAGGACGAATACACTGCCGACAATGTGTTTTTCGTGCCTAAAAATGCGCGATGGAGCGTGATTTCGGCTGCTGCCCACACACCACAGGTGGGCACCGCTATCGACGATGCCATGCTTGCCATTGAGCAGGAAAACCCTCGCCTGAAGGGCATTCTGCCCAAGAATTTTGCGCGCCCCGAACTCGACAAGCGCCGCCTTGGCGATGTGGTGGACCTGTTTTCCAACATTCAGATGCACTCGTCGGCCGACGAGAAAGACCTGCTGGGCCGCACCTATGAATACTGTCTTCAGAAGTTTGCCTCGATGGAAGGCAAGAACGCCGGCGAATTCTACACGCCAAGCTGCATTGTGCGCACCATTGTGGAGATTCTCCAGCCCTACGAGGGGCGTGTTTACGACCCTTGCTGCGGGTCGGGTGGCATGTTTGTGCAGAGTGCCAAATTCATCAGCAGCCATCAGAGGGATTTGAGCCGCATCAGCATCTATGGACAGGAGGCTAACCCATCCACTTGGAAGATGGCGCACATGAACATCGCTATCCGTGGACTTGAAGCCAACTTGGGCAAATCGTATGCCGACACTTTCTTCGACGACCAGCACCCATCGCTCAAAGCCGACTACATTATGGCAAACCCGCCGTTCAATCTCTCGGATTGGGGGCAGCCAGCGCTCACAGGTGATGTGCGATGGCAGTATGGTGTGCCACCCAGTGGCAACGCCAACTTTGCTTGGATGCAGCACATGATTCACCACCTTTCGCCTAAAGGAAAAATCGGGTTGGTGCTTGCCAACGGCGCTTTGAGTAGCCAATCAGGCACCGAAGGCGACATTCGCAAAGCCATCATCGAAGCCGACTTGGTGGAAGGCATCATTGCGCTGCCCAACCAGTTGTTCTACAGCACCGGCATACCGGTGTCGCTGTGGTTTCTCTCGCGCGAGAAGAAGCAGCCGGGCAAAACGCTCTTTATCGATGCCCGAAGTATGGGCGAAATGGTGAGCCGAAAAGTACGCGAACTCCGCCCGGTGGAAGACATCGCCAAAATAGCCGACACATTCCATGCGTTCCAAAACGGCACACTTGCCGATGAGAAGGGCTTCTGCGCAGTGGTCACCACCGAAGATATTGCCAAGCAAGACTATATCCTCACCCCCGGCCGCTTTGTGGGAATTGCCGACCAGGAAGACGACGGCGAGCCATTTGAAGAAAAAATGAACCGCCTCACCACCGAACTTTCCGACCTTTTCAAAAAAGGCCACGAACTGGAAGATGAAATAAAAAAACAACTCGCCGCCATCGGCTACAAAATCTAAGGCATTATGGAGTGGAAAATAACAAATATTGGTTCGTTATGCAATCGAGTTTGTAGTGGTGGAACCCCAAAAAGCACAAATAATGCCTATTATAATGGCAATATACCGTGGCTAAATACAAAAGAAGTCAATTTTAATCGTATATATGACACAGAGAAGAATATCACACAATTAGGATTGGAGAATTCTTCTGCAAAATGGATTTCAGAAAACTCCGTAATCGTAGCAATGTATGGTGCTACTGCAGGTAAAGTAGCAATCACAAAAATTCCTATTACAACAAATCAAGCTTGCTGTAATTTGTCAATAAATTCAGAAATTGCAGACTACAATTTCGTGTACTACTTTTTATGCTCAAAGTTTTACGAGCTTTCATCATTAGCAAATGGAGGAGCACAACAAAATCTTAATGCACAAATTATTAAAGATTTTCCCATCAAAATTCCTGTAAATCTTTCTGACCAGAGGAAGATAGCTGGTATTTTGTCTGCTTTGGATTCTAAGATTGAGAACAATAATAAGATAAATGCTAATTTGGAGTCTCAAGCGCAAGCGTTGTTCAAATCATGGTTTGTAGATTTCACCCCATTTAAAGACCAACCCTTCGTTGATTCCGAATTAGGCTCCATCCCCCAAGGCTGGAAAGTCGTTTCTCTTGATGATATGACTTCAAAAGTTGGAACAGGTCTAAACCCTAGAAAAAATTTCACTTTGGGACAAGGTTCAAATTATTATGTCACGATAAAAAACATGTATAATAATCGTGTTTATTTAGATAGTAGATGTGACAAAATCACAGATGAGGCTATTCAAAAAATACAAAAACGCTCAAAACTACAAGTGGGAGACTTACTGTTTTCTGGCATAGGGACCATAGGACGCGTTGCCCTAATTAATAAACCTCCATATAATTGGAACACCAGTGAGTCGGTATTCAATTTACACCCTTCAGAAGAAATCTCCTCCGAATTTCTATACTTGCTTTTATTGAGTAACTTTTTCCAAAATTATGTAAAAATCAACACATTGGGTGGAGTTCAACAAGGTATTCGTATGGCCTCTCTTAAATCTTTTCGTATGGCTTTACCTGACCGAAATGTTTTAATCGCTTTTGACAGAATTATTCAACCCATTGTTGCAGACATCAAAAGAAATGATGACGAAAATGATTCTCTTGCGGCTTTGCGCGACACATTGCTTCCCAAGCTGATGTCTGGTGAAATTAAATTATAATTGATTATGGCTGGCGACAAATTCATAGAAAGCAGTTACGAAAAAGCGTTGATAGCACTTTTTCAGGAGTTGGGCTACACTTATGAGTGCGGCTACGATGTGGAGCGCGACTACCGCGAGCCCTTCTACAGAGAGGTGCTTGAGGCATCGCTGAAGCGACTCAACAAGCGAGTGAGCGCTGATATTTTAGCCGAGGGGCTGAAAATGGTGACCAACCTCAACGAAGGCACCCTCATTCAAGACAACCGACGCTTCACCGAAATGCTTCAGAATGGATTTGCCGTGCCCTATCTGGAAAACGGCGAAAACCGCACCGCCACCTTGCGCCTGGTGGATTTCGAGCAGCCGCTTGCCAACGACTTCCGCATCGTGAACCAATGGAGCGTGGAAGAATTGGGCAAAATCCGCTGCGACATGGTGGTGATGATCAACGGCCTGCCACTGGTGGTGGTGGAACTGAAAACCGCCTCCGACGAGAATGTGACCATAGAAGATGCGTATTTGCAGATACGCAACTATATGAAGAAGTGCCCATCGCTATTTGGCTACAACGCCTTCTGCGTGATATCCGACCTTGCCCAAAGCAAGGCTGGCACCATCACCTCGAAATTTGAGCGATTCATGGAATGGAAGTCGGAGGACGGCAACTACGAAACCAAGCTGATAGCCGACTACGCCACCTTCTTCAAGGGCATGTTCATGCGAGAGCGCCTTATCGACATTTTGAAAAACTACATCTGCTTCGACCTCAACGACGGTGCCCAATCAAAAATCCTCACCGCCTATCACCAATACTTCGCCGTGGAGAAAGCCGTGGCACGCGCCCACCAAGCCGTGAATGGCGACGGCAAAATAGGCGTGTTCTGGCACACGCAGGGTTCGGGCAAGAGTTTTTCGATGATATTCTTCGCCCACCAGCTTATTCAGGAGTTTGCCGAATGTACGCTCGTGGTGGTGACCGACCGCAAAGACCTCGACAACCAGCTTTACGGTCAATTCTGCCGCTGCCAAGACTTCCTGCGCCAAGTGCCGGTCAACGCCGAGAGCCGCGAGCATCTGCAACAGCTGCTGCGCGACCGCAAGGCTGGCGGCATCATATTCACTACCATTCAAAAGTTTGAAGAAGGCGATGGCGCACTCTCCAACCGCAAAAACATCATAGTGATGACCGACGAGGCGCACCGCTCGCAATATGGCGATGAGCACTGGGACGTCAAGAGCGAGAAGATGAAGAAAGGCTTTTCGCTGAAAATGCGTGAAGCATTGCCCCACGCCTCGTTTATCGGCTTCACCGGCACCCCCATCAGCGACCGCGACCGCGACACACAAGAGGTGTTTGGCGACTATATCGACATCTACGACATGAGCCAGGCGGTGGACGACGGCGCCACCCGGCCGGTGTATTACGAAAACCGTGTGGTGAACCTCTCGCTCGACGAGGAAACCCTCGCCAAACTCGATGCCGAATTCGACACATTAGAGGCAGAAGGCGCCACCGAGGCACAGCTGCGCAAAGCCAAGCAAGAGTTGAGCCGACTGGAAGTGCTACTCGGCGACGACGACACCATCGACTCGCTGGCGCGCGACATCATCATGCACTACGAGGAAAACCGTGCGCAAGAACTCACCGGCAAGGCGATGATTGTGGCATACTCACGCCCAATAGCTATCAAGCTCTACAAAAAAATGCTGCAACTGCGCCCCGAGTGGACCGAGAAGGTGAAGGTGGTGATGAGCAGCAGCAACAAAGACCCAGAAGAATGGGCCGACATCATAGGCAACGAGAAATACAAGGAAGAACTGGCACGAAAATTCAAGGACGACAAGAGCGAAATGAAGATAGCCATCGTGCGCGACATGTGGCTCACAGGCTTCGACGTGCCATCGCTTGCCACCATGTATGTGTACAAACCGATGCGCGGCCACAACCTGATGCAAGCCATAGCGCGCGTGAACCGTGTGTTTCCCGAAAAGGAGGGCGGTTTGATAGTGGACTACATAGGCATAGCGCAAGCACTGCGGTCGGCAATGAGCGCCTACACCAATCGCGACCGTAACCGCTTCGGCGACCCCGACATAGCCCGAACAGCAAGGGTGACTTGGCAAGAGGAGGTGGAGATATGCCGCGACAAGCTGCACAATTTCTATTACGGTGACTTTTTCAGCGGCAGCGATGCCGTGAAAGCCGACATCATTAAAATGGCGGTCAACTTCCTTGCCGACCCCAAAAAGAAGGAAACCGACAGACCCGAATTTGTGGAGCACAGCCGCCGATTGCACAATGCCACCACGCTGTGCCGCTCACTGCTCACCAATGAGCAGAAACTGGAAGTGGCGCTGTTCGACACGGTGCGTGTGCTCTTGGCAAAACTCGACGGCGGCAGGGCGAAAGTGACGAAAGCGGAAATCAACGACCGCATTGGCGCGCTGCTGCGTCAGAGCGTGAAGAGCGAAGGAATTATCAATCTGTTTGCCGACCACGAAACCGACTTTTCGCTTTTCGACGAGGCTTTTATGGCTGAAATTCGCAACATGAAGGAGAAAAACCTGGCGGTGGAACTGCTCACCAAACTGCTGAAAGAGAAATTGCGCTCGCACAGCGTGAATGTGGTGCAAAGCGAGAAATTCAGCGACATGCTGAGTATGGCATTGAGCAATTACCTGAAAGGGCTGCTCACCAACCAAGAGGTGATTGAGGAGCTGCTGAAGATGGCTCAACAAATCAAAGCCGAGGAGCAGGAAGGCAATGAGCTTGGGCTGAATGACGAGGAAAAGGCGTTCTACGATGCGCTGAGCAAGCCTGAGGGCGTGAAAAGCGCGTTCAGCGACGAGGAATTTTTGGCGATGACGAAGGAACTGACGGAGGTGCTGCACCGCAATCGCACCATCGACTGGAACCACAAGGAATCGGCAAGAGCGAAGATGCGCGTGATGATTAAGCGACTGCTGAAAAAATACAAATATCCACCAAAGGGCGCAGAAGAAGCACTCGAAACGGTGATGCGCCAGTGCGACCACTGGGCTGACGACGACACCAATTTTAGCCAGCCAAAGCCGGTGATGTATGACGACGGCAACGAGGGCTTATTCAGCATCGCGCCACAAAGCAAAATGGCAGCCGACCACCCCACCCCCTACCAAAGCAAAGAATAAATAATATCGAAATCTTGATTCTTCGAAAATTCGAAAATTCGAAAATTCGAGATTTCGAGGTTTCGAGGTTTCGAGATTTCGAAAAAAGATTACTAATCCCCAACCAAAACCCCAAAAAAATGATTCAAATCCACTCTGTGAATGGCTATATGCGGCTCCTCACTTGGTGCCTTGGCAACATTCTGCAACTTGCCACCCAAAGTTTCTGTAGACGGTTCGTCGACTACAAGGTGGATCCCTGCGGCCGACTTCGCGACCAAATGGAAATGGCAGCCCGCACCGTGCCAGCCAACATTGCTGAAGGCTCATCGCGGCATCAAACAAGCTACGAGACGGAGTTGCGATTGCTTGATGTGGCACGCACCAGTGTCAGCGAACTGGAAGGCGATTTCCTCAACTGGCTGATGCGTCATGGGGCTTCAATGTGGCATACCGATGACCAGCGCTATACGCAGGTGCGTAACCACCAATTTAACGATGCGCCCACCCTTACTCAAAATTATCTGGCAGAAATCAGCGAATATCTCCTTGCCGAATATGCCCGGTTCGCCACATTGCTGCGCACAGACGATTCCATTCACTCGGCACGTGTGATTGTGGTTTTGTGCGAACGCGTGAAGCAACTGCTCACGGCTCAAATCAACAAACGCCTTGGGGATTTCAAAAACGAAGGCGGATTTACCGAAAAAATGACACAAGCGCGCCTCTCTACAGTGAAGGAAAAGGCAGAAAAAGATAATGCTCCCCAATGTCCAAAATGCGGTGCTCCCATGCGTCTGCGCACCATAAAGAAAGGAGCACGCCAAGGCGAAACTTTCTGGGGCTGCACCGACTACCCCAAATGCGACGGCACAAAAAAGAAATAAGCCGAGCAACGCACGGGGATTGAACAGAGGGGGGATTTTCAATTTTTTGATTTTTTTATTAACTTTGCAGTTTGATAATGCACATGCGCACATACGCACGCATTACGATTTGAAATCATTAGCAATCTCAACATCTATAAGATATGGCTGAAAACAACATTCAACTCAACGAACAAGAAGAGAAAAAGAGCCTGAACTTTGTTCAGCAAATTGTTGCCGACGACTTGGCAGCTGGCAAGAATGGTGGACGACTTAGCACTCGTTTCCCACCCGAACCAAATGGTTACCTGCACATTGGCCACGCTAAGGCCTTCTGCATGGACTTCGGGGTGGCTGAAATGTTTGGCGGCACCTGCAACTTGCGTTTCGACGACACCAACCCTGCTAAAGAAGACACTGAATATGAGCAAGCCATTATGCGCGACATTAAGTGGCTGGGTTACGACTGGGGCGACCGTCTGTACTACGCAAGCGACTATTTCCAGCAACTCTACGATTTCGCTATCCGCTTGATTAAGGAGGGCAAGGCATACGTCGACGACCAAACCAGCGAGCAAATTGCGGCTCAAAAGGGCACTCCTACCACTCCTGGCCAGGAAAGCCCGTTCCGCAACCGCTCTGTGGAGGAAAACCTCGACCTCTTCACTCGCATGAATGCTGGCGAATTTCCAGAAGGCAGCCATGTGCTTCGCGCAAAAATAGATATGGCGAGCGACAACATGCACTTCCGCGACCCTATCATCTATCGCATTATCTTGACCCCACACTGGCGCACCGGCGACAAGTGGAAGGTGTATCCTATGTACGACTTCGCACACGGCCAGAGCGACTACTTCGAGGGCGTGACACACTCTATCTGCACCCTCGAATTTGTGCCTCACCGTCCGCTTTACGAGAAATTCGTGAAGGAGTTGGCTGGCGACAAGGTGGACGAATACTGCCCACGACAAATTGAGTTTAACCGCCTCAACCTCACCTACACCGTGATGAGCAAGCGTAAATTGCTCCAGTTGGTGAAGGAAGGTTTGGTAAACGGTTGGGACGACCCTCGTATGCCTACACTCTGCGGCCTGCGCCGTCGTGGCTTCACCCCTGAATCAATCAAAAACTTCATCAACAATATTGGCTACACCAAGTTTGAAGCACTCAACGACATCAGTCTTCTCGAACACTCAATTCGTGAAGACCTCAACAAGAAGGCTAACCGTGTATGCGCCGTGCTCAACCCTGTGAAGGTGGTAATCACCAACTATCCTGAAGACAAGGTGGAGATGATGGAGATGGACAACAACCCAGAGCAAGAAAACGCTGGCACTCACCAGATGCCTTTCTGCCGCGAAATCTTCATCGAGCGCGACGACTTTATGGAAGACGCTCCTAAGAAGTTCTTCCGCATGACTCCTGGCAAGGAGGTGCGCTTGAAAGGTGCCTACATCATCATGTGCACTGGCTGCACTAAAGATGCCGACGGCAATATCACCGAAATTCAATGCACCTACGACCCCGACACCCTCAGCGGTATGGAAGGTGCTAACCGCAAGGTGAAGGGCACACTCCACTGGGTATCGGCTCGCCACTGCAAAGATGCAGAAGTGCGCGTTTACGACCGTCTGTTCGCCGTTGAGAACCCAAGCGCCGACACCGAGCACGATTTCCGCGACTTACTCAACCCTGAATCGCTCAAGGTGATTGAAAACGCTAAGATTGAACCATTCTTGGCAGAAAACGCTAAGGAGGGCGACAAGTTCCAATTCCAACGCATCGGTTACTTCTGCGTCGACCAAGACAGCACCGCTGAAAAACTCGTATTCAACCGCACCATCGGCTTGAAAGACAGTTGGTCGAAGCAAAACAAAAAATAAGCCGCTCCAAAAGAGCCGCTCCCAAAAAATCCACAGCCTTGGCATGCCACACCGCGCCAAGGCTGTAATTTTTTATTAATTTCTTCCAAAGAAAGCCGTTTAGGGGGCTTTATTCCGAATCACATGTGGGATTATATTCTTCTGTTGGTTCAGCGGCACCCATAATGGCACTATCGGTTTGCCCTCCACACAAGGGCTGAATGATAGTGATGCTTAACGCTTTCTCTATTTTGCTGATTGTCTCCAAAGAAAGGTTTTCTCCACCTTTCAGCAATTTTGACACATACTGCTGACTGCATCCCAGTTGCTTTGCCAATGCGGTTTGCGACATTTTAAGTTCGTCCATTTTATTGAGCATTGCCAATGCTATTTCCTGACTGTGCCGAATCCAGTCACGATTTTCTCTTCGCCACTCAGCTTTCTCCCTCCAATTTGAAGGGGTGGCAGGCTGATGATTCTCCAAATATTCCAAAAGTTTATTTTCCATGTCACACACATTTATTCATTAACAAATTCCATAAATCCGGCATCATCTACCGCGCCAAGGCTGTAATTTTTTATTCCACCTATCTCAAATTTGATCTTGACAAAAACAACGCTATAGCGTTGTTTTATACACATTTCCTGTATGCCTTGCCTTATGGGTGGGTTTGGAGGTATTCCACTACGGCGTTTTCGAGTTCTTGACCGCGGAGACCACGGTGAAGGATTGTGCCGTCGGGGGCGAAAACGATGATTTCGGGAATACCAGTGATGGAATAGGCATCGCTGCCTGCCTTCTGCGTGTTGAGCATTTGTGGATATGGAATCTTTAGTTCTGCAATGGCTTTCTCTGTGTCTTCGGGGTTGTCCCAAGTGGCAATGCCGAGCACCAGCACCTTGTCGCCATACTTCTCGTGTATGTTGATTAAATTCAGAATCTCTTTTCTACATGGCCCGCACCAACTTGCCCAGAAGTCAGCCACCACCAGTTTGCCCTTGCCCACATAGTCGCTCAAACGCTGGGTTTTGCCGTTGTAAGTGGCTGCGAAATCCACAAATTTCGCACCGGCAAGCGTGCTGCAAGTTTTGTCGATTGCCACTTTAATTTCTTTGCCGTAAGCCGAGTTTTTCAACTTTGGGCTCATCTGCTCAAATAGTTTCTGCATATCGGTTGGGGCCGACATACTGCGCACTGCCTCATTGCCCAACACCAAGAGCGCACGCAAATCAGCGGCATTGTCAGCGATGTAGGAAGCAAGTGCCGAAGCCGCCTGATCGTTCAAAAACGACGAAACCATGCCACGCACATCGTCGTTGATGGGTGTGCCCACCGCGCACTGCGTATCGTTGTCCACACTAATGGTGCCAGCCTCCAATGCCGCCAGCACATTTGCCACAAACTCAGAGTGATTGATGTAGGCAGTGACCTTTGCCACAGCGCCATCTTCGGCAGTGCCCTCAAACTTATAGATGCCGTCGGCCGCATCGGTCAATGTCTGCACATGCTTGCCATTCACAGCCATCACCACCGAATCTACGGTGCCACCAGATGTCAGCACGGTTTGCAAATCCCACGAGAGCGTATAGCCGCCAGCCTCGCCCTTGTTAGACTTCTCATTACATGCCACCAGCGCACAGGCAGCAGCCACAAGTATCAAAAATCCAAACTTCTTCATATCTAAAATATTTTTCCCCAAAATTACAATATAATCCATTAACCTCAAAATCGCCCAACAAAATAAGCCACAAACCACAACAACTAATCGCGAAAAAGCAAAATAAGACATAACTATTTACACACACAAGATATAATTCCTAACTTTGTCAAAGCGCAGACCACATCACAGAGGCCTAAAGCGAAAGCTGGCTAAGTGGAAGAGGCTGTGTATAATTATAAACAGAAAGCGTTTACTCGACGCTCATTCTTGGCAATTGGAAATCTGGAAAATTTCATTAGGAGTCAGGAATGTGGCAGACAGTGGATGCCTTGTTGGATATGTAGTATCATGCAGGCATTTAATCATAATGGTTAAATACTGGTTCATATACTCATATTTGCGTGAGGCTTCTGCGAGTTTGTCCATTTTTACTCCTAAGGGCAATTCCAGAGCCTCCAATTGTGAAATGGGCAGAACATATTAAGCAATAGACTTAAATTGTCGGTTAAGATGGATGATGGCGTGTCAAAATGATGCGCCATCACTTATTTTAACCCAAATCAGTCATTAGGCCGTGTAATGATTTTTCAGATTACTTCTTGCGGTCTTTCGGCTTTTATAAGATGCCTTTTGCTTGTTTTTAATTCGTAATAGTTCGCTATCACTCTTTAAAAGACAAGCAAAATTCATTCTTCTAAAACTCCGAAATACCACAAGTCCTAATGACCGATTTGGGTTTAATTGTTACGAAATGAGGCAAAATATGCCCTGAATGTCGTTATTATTCGTAACTTTGTTTTTGGTTAAACGAATATGGAATTATGACGAAAAGATTATACTTTTTGCTTGCGTTGCTTCTGTGCTTCTGCACGATGGGCGCAGCCAAGACTACGGTGGTGAAGAATGCATCATCGATGACGCGTACTGGCACTTACCGCATTACTAAGGAACTGAAAGCCAACAATATCAAAATCGGCGATGGCTCTACCATCATTTTCGCTGGCGGACGCATCACGGGTGCCACTATCAAGGCTTGCAACCTGAAAGTGGTGGTTCCCGACGGCAAAACGTATTTCAACGGCTGTCGGTTGTCGGGCAATATCGTCAACTCCAAACTGAAAGCCACCAACTTCGGTTGCAAGGCAGATATGCGCACGCTGAGCAAAAGCAACTGGACCTACAAAGGTATGCCTCGGCAAACGCTCAAATA